>NZ_JBFPKO010000230.1:0-255 GCF_040948765.1 Paraburkholderia sp. BR10923
GCTCCGAGCGGATGCTGACGGCCAGCACGCTTGCCGAAATCGGCAATGCGTATGTCGACCAGAATCTGAAGCGCAAGGCGGCGGAAGCCGAGAGGTCGCTCGAGTTCCTGAGCGCACAGCTGCCGCAGCTCAAGAGCGACCTGGAGCGCGCCGGGGGGCGCTATAACGACCTGCGCAACCGCAAGGGCGTGTTCAACCTCAGTGAGCAGGGCAAGGCCGATCTGGCTCCGAGCGTGGCCTCGCAGCGCTGCCTGC
>NZ_JBFPKO010000231.1:0-255 GCF_040948765.1 Paraburkholderia sp. BR10923
GAACGGCTCCCCGAAACTCTCGCTGGGCTTCATTTCGTCTTCGCAATGCTCATGCTTGTCCACGCCGTGTCAGTACTTCAAAGTTCCTAACACGCTCTAGATGCCAATTTCTGATTGACGGCCGCGGAGAAGTTGTCTGCGTTCGGGGCGGACTTGTCCGAGCAGCCAGTGGTGGTTGCGACAACGGCCAGAGCAAGAAGGCGAAACAGCGGGCGCGTTTGCATGATCGATCTCAAACTTCATATTTTTGCACGT
>NZ_JBFPKO010000232.1:0-255 GCF_040948765.1 Paraburkholderia sp. BR10923
GGCTACCGGGCGGTGGATGCGGGGCTCGTGACCGCGCCGCTCGGCATTTTCGCCGTGATCCTCGCGCCGGTGATGGGCAAGATCATGCCGCGCTCGGACATGCGGGTGCTCGCCACGCTTGCGTTCGTCGGATTCGCTGCGGTGTTTTTCATGCGCTCGAACTATACGACCGGCGTAGACGCGTGGACCCTCGTGCTGCCGACGCTGCTGCAAGGCATCCCGACCGCGTTGTTCTTTACGCCGCTGACGGCGATC
>NZ_JBFPKO010000233.1:0-255 GCF_040948765.1 Paraburkholderia sp. BR10923
TCGCCACGCGCGTGAAGGCCCATGAAGACGGCGCCTGGGTGCGCGAAGCCGCGCTCGCCCATGCCGAAAAACAGCGCCAGCGCGCGCAACAGCACGCCGCCTGAGTGGCACGGCGAAAGATCAGCGAAAGTCAGGAATCAGGAGATCAGCAATGAACAGGGAATGGCCGATTTGGGAAGTGTTCGTGCGCAGCAAGCAGGGACTCGACCACAAGCACTGCGGCAGTCTGCACGCGGCCGACGCGCCGATGGCGCT
>NZ_JBFPKO010000234.1:0-255 GCF_040948765.1 Paraburkholderia sp. BR10923
GGGGGGGGGGGGGGGGGGGGGGGGGGGGGGGGGGGGGGGGGGGGGGGGGGGGGGGGGGGGGGGGGGGGGGGGGGGGGGGGGGGGGGGGGGGGGGGGGGGGGGGGGGGGGGGGGGGGGGGGGGGGGGGGGGGGGGGGGGGGGGGGGGGGGGGGGGGGGGGGGGGGGGGGGGGGGGGGGGGGGGGGGGGGGGGGGGGGGGGGGGGGGGGGGGGGGGGGGGGGGGGGGGGGGGGGGGGGGGGGGGGGGGGGGGGGGGG
>NZ_JBFPKO010000235.1:0-255 GCF_040948765.1 Paraburkholderia sp. BR10923
CTGCGTACAACGCGGGCGCACGCGTAGTGCGCGTGGCGACGCACTGCACGGAAGCGGACATTTCGAAGCAGCACATCGAATACGCGCGCGAACTCGGCATGGACACCGTCGGCTTCCTGATGATGAGCCACATGACCACGCCGGAGAACCTTGCCATCGAAGCGAAGAAGATGGAGAGCTATGGCGCGACCTGCATCTACGTAGTCGATTCGGGCGGCGCACTGACGATGAACGATGTGCGCGACCGCTTCCGCG
>NZ_JBFPKO010000236.1:0-255 GCF_040948765.1 Paraburkholderia sp. BR10923
GAATGGCCGCCCAGCTCGAAGAAGTGGTCATGCCGACCGACCCGCTCCAGACCCAGCAGCTCCGCCCACAGCTGCGCCAGCACCGTCTCGAGCTCCCCGCGCGGCGCCTCGTAACCCCGCCGCGCATGCGCATCGTCGGCCGGCGCCGGCAGTGCCTTGCGGTCGAGCTTGCCATTCACCGTCAGCGGTAACTCCGCCAGCGGCACGAACGCCGCCGGCACCATGTAGTCCGGCAGCTGCCCCGCCAGATGCGCG
>NZ_JBFPKO010000237.1:0-255 GCF_040948765.1 Paraburkholderia sp. BR10923
TCAGGAGATCAGCAATGAACAGGGAATGGCCGAATAGGGAAGTCTTCGTGCGCAGCAAGCCGGGACTCGACCACACCCCCGCCGGCAGTCTGCACGCGGCCGACGCGCCGATGGCGCTGCGCATGGCGCGCGACGTCTACACGCGCCGCCAGGAAGGCGTGAGCATCTGGGTGGTGCCGTCCGCGGCGATCACCGCCTCGGCGCCCGACGAGAAGGCCGAGCTGTTCGAACCGGCGGGCGACAAGATCTATCGTC
>NZ_JBFPKO010000238.1:0-255 GCF_040948765.1 Paraburkholderia sp. BR10923
TTCGACAGCGCGATGTCCTCTTCGAGGATCGGGCCGTGGCCGCACCACTCGCTGTTGCGCTGACCGAGGATCAGCGCGGTATCGGCGAGGCGCAGCACGTACTGCAGATGTTCGGGCGTGATGGACAGAGTGGTCATGGCGCGCTTACATGTGGTTGACTTCGTCGGGCAGCGTGTAGAACGTCGGGTGACGATAGATCTTGTCGCCCGCCGGTTCGAACAGCTCGGCCTTCTCGTCGGGCGCCGAGGCGGTGAT
>NZ_JBFPKO010000239.1:0-255 GCF_040948765.1 Paraburkholderia sp. BR10923
GGACGCTGGCGACGCGGTGAACAAGGAGCAGCTCGACGAGGTCGGCAAGACGGCCAGCGCAGGCTGGAACGTGAGCGCGCAGGGCGCGAACGCGACGAACGTGGCGCCGGGCGGCACGGTCGACCTGAAGAACACCGATGGCAACCTCGCGGTGAGCAAGAGCACGGCCGGCAACGACGTGAACTTCGATCTGGCACGCGACCTGAAGGTCGACAGCGTGACGATGGGTGACACGGTGGTGAACAACGACGGCCT
>NZ_JBFPKO010000023.1:0-127464 GCF_040948765.1 Paraburkholderia sp. BR10923
GCCATCGGAGGAGCCACCGCCATCGGAGGAGCCACCGCCATCGGAGGAGCCACCGCCGTCGGAAGCGCCACCGCCGTCGGAAGAGCCGCCGCCGTCGGAAGAGCCGCCGCCGTCGGAAGCGCCACCGCCATCGGAAGAGCCGCCGCCATCGGAGGAGCCACCGCCATCGGAGGAGCCGCCGCCATCGGAAGAGCCACCGCCATCGGAGGAGCCGCCACCGTCGGAGGAGCCACCGCCATCGGAGGAGCCACCGCCATCGGAAGAGCCGCCGCCATCGGAGGAGCCGCCACCGTCGGAGGAGCCGCCGCCATCGGAGGAGCCGCCACCGTCGGAAGAACTGCCGCCGCCGATTGAAACACCGCCGGCAACCGGCAACGACGCGTAACAGCGTATTTCGCAGTACCGTGCAGCCGGCGAATGCCTTCGCGCATCGCCCTGCACGGTCTTTCAATTTTCATTAGGAGAAAATCGAGCATGTTTCCAGCGGCTCGCAAGGGCGATGCGATCGGACATGGCGGTTCGATCGCCGGGGGTTCCCCGACGGTCTTCATCAATCAAATGCCTGCGGCGCTCGTCGGTATGAGCTCTGCCGTTTGCACGCTGCACCCGGGCTCCCAAGCTGTGGTCGCGGGTTCGGGGACGGTGTTGATCAACAACCTGCCGGCGGCATTGGTTGGCGGCAAGGTTTCGTGTGGCGCGCCGTGTTCCGCTGGTTCGCCAGACGTGCGCATCGGTTCATGATGACGACGGTAGCCACGTGACGACGGGTCTCGCGGGAATCGGCGGCGAGCTGGTCAGACTGCCCGGCGTCGTATTGCCCGTCGCCTGTGTCGGACCGTTGGTCGATCGCTGTGAGCGCCTCGGCGGCCTGGTCGACCGCTTTCGAATGCGTCGTGCGCTGTCTGGCATTCTGTGCGGCTCGGTCGATGTGATCAGCGGCAGCAAAATCTGCCTGCCTGCCGACGAAACCGACTTCAGGCTGCGCGGCCGTCTTCCGCTTGCATGGTCGCGTTGTTATTCGAGCGCGCAGCATGCGCTCGGACTGCTCGGGGTTGGCTGGCGCACGAACTGGGAAGTCACGCTGCATAAGCGGGACGATCAACTGCTCTATACCGACGAATACGGCAGCACGCTCAGCGTGCCGTTTCCCGAGCGGGGGACACAGGTAATAGCGTCGGCTGCGCAATTGCACATCGCGCATCGGAGCGACGGACGCCTCGTCGTTGCGGATCTGACGCCGCATTACCGCGTGTTCGGCGACTTCGACGCCAACGGAATCGCACGGCTCAAATACGTCGAGGATCTGCGTCAGCAGCGGATCGGCCTGATCTGGGACCCCGACGGGCGCTTGCTGCGCATGCGTGGGACCTGCGGCCACGAGCTGCGCATGCACTATGAAGCGCGGATGGGACCGCGTCTGAGCGCTGTCGAGTGTGTCGACGGCGGTCCAACCGGCGCGCTGGTCCAGTACGGCTACAGCCAGCATGGCGAACTCACCGAGGTGCGCAACCGGGTCGGCGAAATCGTGCGTCGCTTTGCATACCGCGATGGGCGGATCGTCGAAGAAGCAGACGCGCTCGGCATGGCGACACGCTACGAATGGCAGACGATCGGCGGCGCCGCGCGCGTGGTTCGACGAGTCACGTCGGAAGGCGCGCGTGATCGCTTCGCTTACGACTTCGATAGCCAGACCAGTGAGGTCAGCGATGTCTTCGGCAACGCGGCGCATTGGCAATACGACGAGCAGGGCCGCGTGCTGTCGCACACGGACTTCGACGGCCGACGCTACCGGTTCGGCTACGACGCCGCCGTCGCGCCGGTCACACTGCAACTGCCCGGCGAGCGGGAGGTTCGCATCGAATACGATGCGCTCGGACGCGTCGCGTGCGAGACGGACCCGCAGGGCGCCACCCGCTCGACACAGTATGCGTTTGCGTCACGCGAGCCCGTGTCGGTCGCGTTGAGCGATGGCCGTGCGTGGATGTGGGCACGCAACAATCGCCTACAGCCATTGCACTATCAGACCCCGTCGGGAGAATTCACGCGTTTCGAATATGGCGACGCTGGCGATGTCGTACGCTCGACGGATGCGCTGGGGACCGTCACGACCTTCGCGCATAACGCGTGGGGGCAGGTGACGCGTCGCACGGGAGTCGGCGGGAGCACGACCCGCTACGAGTATGACGTCAATGGTTACGTCGTGAGCGTGACCGACGCGCTCGGCGCCGTCACGCGAATCGAGCGCGATGGCCTCGGCCGGCCGTTGACCATCACGCGCCCGGACGGACAGGCCGAGCGTCATGGGTGGAATGCGGCTGGCCAGCGCACGTCGTTCGTTGGCCCGAGTGGCCGAAGCCGGCACTGGTATCGAGACCGGCGCGGCAATGTCCTACGTGCGGTCGACGAAGAGGGTCACGTGATCGTGCGTCGGTACGATGCACATGGGCGTCCGGTTCGAATCGAAGGCGCGAACGGCGCGGTGCAGGTGCTTCGGTGGAATGCGAGCAGTTGCCTGTCGATCTCGGACGCCGATGGCGTGGAACGCAGCTTCGACTATGCGGCTAGCGGGCAGGTCCGTTGTCTCACGTGGAAGGCGGGCGAGCAACAGCGTTGCGAAACGTTCGACTACGACCGTGCGGGCCGTCTCACCCAGCGAGAAACCGCGCATAGCCGCTATATCTATCACTACGGGGCGGGCGGATTGCTCGACGGCGTGATCCGCGAGCCGACACCGGAAGGCGAGCTACTCGGTATCGGAGCGGATGAGATCCGCTTCGAACACGACGCCGGTGGCCGTCTGATCGCCGAGCACGGCGCAAACGGCACACTGCGTTACACGTACGACGCCGCTGGACGCGTTGTCGCGACTCAGCTGCCGCAGGGGCAGGAGCTGCGTACGCGCCGCTTCGAAACCGGCGACATCGCGTTCATCGAACTGGGCGAACGGCAGATTGCGCGCTTCTGGTATGACGCGATGAGGCGTCCGGTTGCGCGCACGCAAGGTCGCTTGCGCACGCATACGGGCTTTTCGCCGCTCGGCTTGCCGGTGTGGTGGCGCTCGGTGACGGGGCGCGACGTGGATACGCCGGGCTCCGCGACAGAATCTGTCACCGAATTGTGGCGCGAAGCCGATTACAGTCTCGCTGACCTGATCGTCAGGACAGGCGGAGAGAGCGACGGTCAGATGTGGTACGACTACGACCGGCGTGGGTGTCTGTTGCGATCGGTGTCGGAGAACGGGGACATCGAGTATTTCACGTGGGACGCCGCTGGCAATCTGCTCGATACGCCTGGCGGCAGCTGGTTCCCGGCCGTGAATCCGGACCACCGGTTACGGGAATGCCGCGGACATCGTTACGACTATGATGTGTGGGGACAAGTGGTGCGTAGAAGCGGCCGCGACCATACGCTATCGCTTGATTGGGATGCGGAGGGGCGCATCATCGCCGCGCATCGCAACGGCTATACCGTGCGCTACCAGTACGACGCAATCGGTCGGCGTATCGCCAGGCGTGTCGAATCCACTGCGTCGCGGCGCACGCAGCAGCTATCGATGCCGGAGCGCGACGAGCTCACGCGCTTTTTGTGGCAAGGGCACAGACTGATCCAGCAGCACCGCGCGATGGAACTGCGCACCTACCTGTATCAACCCGAGCCCGACGGCTCAACCGGCTTCGCGCCGCTCGCTCGCGTGGACCAGACCCTCGCCGATGATGGCGCGATCAAAAGCACGCAGGTCTATCACTATCACACTGACGTGGCCGGTACGGCCGTCGCGCTCACGGACGAGAGGGGCCGGGTGGTATGGCGTGGGCGTTATCGTGCGTGGGGCGGTCTCGTGACGCCGGAGTGGCAAAGCAGCGACGCGTTTGCGCAGCCGCTTCGCTATGCCGGCCAATACGCCGATGATGAAACCACGCTGTATTACAACGGCGCGCGTTTTTATGATCCTCACGCGGGCCGCTACATCAGCCCCGATCGCAACGGCGAAGCCGCAGCCAGTCCATACCGCTACGCGCCGAATCCGCTGACGTGGTGCAATCCTCTTGGCCGCGCGACGCCGGAAGCGTCTTGGTGCGTCGTCGTCGCGGACGCGTCATGCATCGATGACGCGTCGGACCCGGCTCAATACGTTGCCGGCGTCGTCGAACAACTCCACGACGTAACTGGCTGGGACCCGGCCAAGTTCTGATTCGAAAGACACATGGAAGTCGAGCCAGTCGTTTTTCCGGTATCGGGCAAGACCGCTAGCGTTGACGGTTTCCCGGCGCAGCTGCGTCTCGCCGTTGTCGTAGATCACCACGGCAACCGACGTTGCGGCCGGCAACGCGTGCTCGACGCCGGGCGTGAGCACATGCCTGTCGAATCCATTCCGATGTATGCACACACGAACGTCGTTTGCGCGTAGCAGAGAGGCCTTCCATGTCGCTTCGTCGGGACGTTGAGAGCCCGGGACGGGCGGATCGTCATTCAATACCGACTGCTGAACTCCGCGCCACTTGAAGCTGATGCCCGCGTAGGCCTCGTAATCGGCGAGCGTGCGTTCGGCCCCGAGTCCATACTCGCCGAACTCGGCGTCAGCCAGCGTTTGTCCGTCGATACCGAGCAGCGCACGATTGCGCTGCAATGAGCGCTCGTTGCGCTCATGCCAGGGCTCGTCGATTTCACCCCGTTCCTTGGCCTCGTGACTGTGATCGTTCCACATCTTGACGCGGTAGGAACGCAGATATTCGTGCCACCCGATCAGCCTGTGCGGACTGTACAGGTCATAGCCGTGGGTGAACGCACGGACGGCAAGCGAAATTTCTTCGCCGTGAAAGAAATAGTCGGGATCGTGCTGGACCACTTCGGCAAAGTGACCGTCGGCAAATGCGAAGTGTGCGCTGAAGAAGCGCGAACGGACCGGGCGAGCCCGGGTTCTCCAGTCGGAAAGTGTCTTCGAGCGGAATAGGACGACCCCTTCCCTGGAAAACCTCGCATAGGCCAATATCCTCGGCTCGTCGCTCGATCGAGCATCGTCGTTTTCGGGGTCGTACATCGGAAGGTAAGCGGTCAGAACCGGTTTCGGGCTTTCATCGCGTAACGACTCCAGCATTTCGATTGCGAGCATGTCCCATCCGTCGACGAAGCGATGATGCGAGTCGAGTTGCAGCGTGTAGCACTCACCGCTGTATCGCTGCTGGACCAGATTGCGGGCCCAGCATGCGCCCTGCGTCATCATGTGGGGAACGTCGATCAATTCGATCTTCGCTTCACGATGACTGAGATGGTGGACGATCCAGTTGTCGGTCTGCTCGACTCGCCAATCGCCAAAGCCCCGCTGCCAGAACTGGATCATCGTTTCGTCGTGCGCATGCTGCCAGCAGACGATGATCCGCAACAGATCTGGCCTTCCAGCTTTGTTGATCAAATCCAGCAGGGTGGGGACCAACTGCGGGTCGCGATAACTCGCGATTTGCACGAAGATCGAGTTCGGTGGTGCGACGGGTATCTCGGTCATGCTAGTTGCTTCTGGTAGACGTTCGCCGTTGATAGTCGGTTTAAAGAATGGTCATCGTGACTGTTGCGGTTGCCTGGATCTTGCCGGCGGTTGGCGTCGCTGTGCCGACGCGCAGCACGGTCGCCTCGAGTGCGAACGGCGATTGCATCGCGCCCCGCGGTGCGTGGACGAGGGTGCTCGACGGATCGTTGGGCCGGAAAACGGTTTTGCTTGAAACGTCCCGCAAACGAATCGCAAGATGCGTCGCGCCGGTGTTCTTCAACATGCTGCTATCTTCGGTATCGGGGGTTCCGGAAAGTGCAGCGGTGATCGAAGCCGGTGGCGTGGGACCGGTGCAGAGCACCGTAAAATCGACTGGCTGGGTCGGCCCGCTCGTGGTCGACACATCGCTTGGGCCGAACGTGCCGAAATCGATGTTCAGTGCGCTGGTATTGACCGAGCAACTCGGAAGAACCTTGACGTTGATGCTGCCGCCTGTGATCGTCACGACCCGACTGCCGTCACCATCGGCAATGCCGGTTCCCAAGGTGTTGAACATCACGTCGACGTTGCTCGCGATGTCGCCGGTTTTGACCAGTTCGATCAGGAACTGCGAGCCAATGCCGAAGCGACCGTAGATCACCTGATTGGGCTCGCCGGCGGGAAAGGATGGCGTAAACGGAAGTGGCGAATTCGTGCCGCTCGCGCGAAGGTAGGTCACACGAAAGCCGATTCCGGGAACGTTGGTGTTATAGACCCCTGACATCGTGGACGGCGTTGCGTTGAAATAGCCGAATGTGACCGTGCCCCCGTTGGTGCAGTCCGCGAAGTTCCCATAGGTAGCGTACGCCGGCGACAAGCCCGTGGCGATCACCGAGCCGACCGGTAAGCCAGGATCGATCGATACCGAGCTTTCCTGAAACGGTATGTTGACCGCTATTGGATACCCCGCAATGTAGCCTTGAGACAGCAGTTCGGAGATTTGCGCAGGCTTCAACTGGGTGCAGGTGGCGAACGCGAAATGGGGTATCGCGAAGCAAATCAGGATAAAAAATTGAACGAGTCTTTTCATTGGAGCTTGTTGGTTGACCGGCGGACTGTAGGGGCCGACAGCGGAGAAACTACGCAGATGCGCGCACATTGCCTCAACCGTCGAACTCATCCCATTTAGCGAGTAAATCGGCGGGAATGATATGGGCGAGTTCTGAAAACCGTTTGCCGACCATTCGTTCCGACTGGCGCAGCAAAACAATGACGGGACTGCTCGGTTCGTTTTGCTCGAACCACATGCGTGTGTCCTGAATGGCTGCGAGCGCGCTCCAGCGATCCGTTGGACACGGCGCGGTGACTGGCGGATCGGCCGGCGCGTCGGACTGCGCGAGGGTTGCCGTAGCGACGCTAGCCGGCGCCGGTCCACGCACGATATCGTTGTCCTGCTCGTTGGCGGCTCGCGCGGCCGCAGGCGCCGGCGCGGACGCGCCGCCGCCGTCCATCCGATGCTGCGCGAATGGCTGCAGCGCTCGGGACAACGCGCCAAGATCGGGCGCATCGACGCCGAGCGTCTCATCGCACCAGGCAGCGATGCGTTGCGTCAGACCCTGCGCTTCGACCAATGCGGCAATCGCCGCGTCGCGTCGGCCCCACCATTCCTTTAGCAAGCGGGCGACGGATTCAGGGGCGAGCGCGTCCTTCTGGCGCGGCGTCGCGAATGATTTTTCGATATCGCGCAAATGCAGTTGCAGCCCGGCCGCCCGCGGCATCGGGATGTCGCGCGCATCGGCCAGCATGCCATCCGGTTCGACGAGTCCGCCGATCGCGTTGGCGAACATCGCCGGGTCCGGTTCGCCTTCGAACACTGGCAGCGGGTGGAGCGCTTCGCCATAGCATTCGAACATCGCCAGCAGCAAAGCCAGTCCGTCGCGCAGGCCGGCCGCGCCGTCGAGCCGGGTTCGACAACGCAGCAGGATCACCGCGAGGCGGATGTCTTTCGTGCGCAGCAGCAGCGCGCGGCAATCGCGTTCGATGTCGGCCCAGTTGGCCGTTGGCGGCATGTCGACGAAGTCGCCGTACTGCGCTTCGGCGCGTGGAGCCGCGGCCGCCTGCAGCATCACGAAAGCCGGATCGTATTCGAGATCGGGACCGCAAGGCGCGTGCGCCGACACCGGTTCGAGCAGATCGGCGTAGCGCAGCACGACGGCGGGAGTGTTGGCGTTCATGCGAAGGAACTCCGGGGTCGGTCGTTGTACTGTTCAGGTTCGAAAACCATGCCGACGACCGGAAGGTCGTCGACGGAATCACCGAGCCACGTCGAGTAACCAAGTCTCTGAGACGTGCCGATGCAGGCGGGTGGCGCCGCACGCGGGTTGACGAGCAGCTTGACCTCCCACGCGTATTCATGGCCGACGAAGGCCCGCACCCATTCGACGAACGTCGGCAAGTCCTCGCCGTGCGGCGTGAGGCGCAGATACTGATCGAGGTCCAGCGGACCCACGACGAGCCGGAACTTGTGTTGCCGGTCGGGAATGGCCTCGCCGAGCTGCGCGCATTCACCGATGATCGCCGCGGGCCCCGGCACCCCGAGCCTCGTATGTTCCGATGCGCACAGGTGGATCCAGTGCGGCACGAACTCTTCGATGGTCATCGGAACACCGAAGTAATGCGAGAGCGTCGCCTCGATGCCGTGCGGCGTTCGCGCCTCGCGCACGAGGTGCGCCGCCGCGCTGTAACGCGAGTGCGTGGGCAGACAGGACTGCCCCGCCTCGGCCGGATCGACGCCGATCAGACTGGCGACGTAGAACGAAAACGTTTCGTCGCCGGCCCGGTCCAGCGACGCGGTGGCTTGCCCTGAAGCCCACGCGCGATAAAACTGCGACAGTGCGCGGTGATGGAACAGATCGACGAGCCCGACGAGCGCATGATCCTGGTGGCTTTCCACGCGACTGTGCGCCAGCTCCGTCATATGCAGCGGCAGCGGCCCTTGCGGCCCCCACAGGCCGAGCCCGAACAGCCGCACGTCGAGGCGCCCGTCTCGCGTGCCGAGCGACGCGATTTCGCGCGGCGCAAAGGCCAGTGTGGGCTGCTGACCGATCCGGAACGGCTCTTCTTGCGGCAGGCTCGCGGTGCCCGGCAACGGCATCAGCGGGTCGCGCGCGGCGATCGCGCGCAGCAGGCTCAGAAAGCCGGACTGCCACGGCGTGTCGGGATCGAACCAGGCGTCGAGCGATTGCGGATCGAGCGATGATCGCGTCGGCGCAACAGCGCTCGCAAATGTCCCAGCCATGCTCATACCGCTCCGCGTCCGCCCATGCGCGGCCGCCATTGGGTGATCAGGCCACGTTGCATCGAACGAAGTTCGGTTTCCGTGAACACGTTGATCGAAACGTGGCGCGCGAGGTAATGCTCGAGCACCAGGCCGAACAGATACGGGCTGATGCCTGAGAAGCCGGTTTCATCGACCGTCAGTTCGCAGCGCACGCCACGCCCATAGACGAGGAGTCCGTCGCCCGGCAAACGCCGCACCACCGGTTCGGTGCGTGCACCGACGAGTGCCTCGATTTGCCGTGCCTGTTCGCGCTCGCCCGGCGCGATGAAGAGGCCGAGCATGTTGCGCAGCGCCTGGCCGCCGTCGCTGTGGTCGAGTTCGGCGAGCGGCATATAGTTGAAGCTCAGCTGCCGGATCAGACGCCACGCCGTTTCACCGCTCGCGTACGGCGCGCGCGGCGCGCTCGGTGCATGCACGAGGCGCACGCCTTCGATCGGCACGGAGTCGGACATCGTGAGGTCGGTTTTGCCGTTACGCGGAATCAGGCGCGGCAGGTCACGGTTCGTGACCCACGCCTCGACCGACAGGTAGCGAATGTCGTCGGCGTACGGCGCCTCCGCCTGATCGACGAGCGACACGTAGACCTCGGTGCCGATATACGGCGTGCGGGTGCCGTACCTGCGCGCATTGGCGGACAGCGCGCGCTGCTCGCGACGCACCGAAAAATAGCGGCCGTGGTTGCCCACGTCGCTATGCAGTGTTTGATAAAGCGGATTGAATTCGACTTCGAGCGATGTCTGCGCCCGTTGACCGAATACGCGGGACACCGAAAAAATCTCATAGTCGAGCGGCCGGGTGCGGTCGGCGAGCAGATGAAAATCGGTTTGAGCTCGATTGATTTCGACGCGATCAGTGCGTTTGCGAAACAGGTTGATGACCGGTGTACAGAACAGCAGGAAACGCGCTGCGTCGACGTGCGTGGCAAGCTCTTCCGGCAGACGGTCGAGCAGCAGCACGATCTCCGCTTCCTTGCTGTCCACGCGCGCGAGACCGGCCGCGAGCTGCGTCAGCGCGAAGAAATAGAAGCGCTGGCGGCATGCGAAGTATTCCTGCAGCAGGTTGTGGCCGTGAAACGTATTCCAGCTAAGCGGCAGCAGGCACTGCTCCGCTTGCAGACCTTCGAATGCGAGCGGTGTTTTCGCGATCACGTGCCCTTCGTCTCGCGACGCACCATACGCGCGCACGACCGAGGCGACGCTACCGGCATGGATCAGCTCGAACAGATGCGAAGCGATCCGCTCGTCGCCACCGATGTAAATGGGCAGCCGGTCGAAGTTCGTCATCTGGCTGAACTTCACTTCGCCGGTTGTGCGCAGGCGCAGCCGCAACGCGCCGCGCAATTGCACGTGCGGCAACAGATGGCGATCGGTGTCGGGGATATCCGGCGGCACGGCGGTAAGCCGGGCTTCAACGATTTCGATAGGCCATAGCGTGACGTCCTGGCTGCTGCGGAATTCGCACGCGGTTTGCTCGCCGGGCGGGATGGCCGAGCGCAGCATGCTATCCCTGGGCACTTTCAGCCCTTTCGTGAAATCGCCTTCACGCAGGCTCGGACGCAACTGCGCGACCGCGATCGCCGGCGTCGGCGCGACGTAATTCGGATAGACCACTTCGAGCAGGCGCTGCGTAAAGCGCGGAAACTCAGCATCGAGTTTGATCTGCGTGCGCGCCGACATGAAGCAGAATGCCTCGATGAGTCGCTCCACGTAGGGGTCGGCAACGTCGATGCCCTCCATGCCAAGGCGGCGCGCGATTTTCGGGTGCTGCGCGGCAAACTCGCCGGCCATCTCCCGCATGTAAGTCAGTTCGCGGCTGTAGTAGTCGAGAAATTGCGGGTCCATGTCAATTTCCCCTGCCAGAGTCCGCATCGAACGTGACGTGATTCGTTTCGATATCGAATGCGCTCTGGATGCGAAATTCCAGTGGATAGGGCGACCAGCGCATGAGGCCGTGAATCTCGAACGCGAGCTGGTTGTAGCGTACAGGGTTCTCGCTATTGAGCGGCCGGATGCGCAGCGACTCGGGAATCAGACGCGGCTCGAAGCGCACGATTGCGTTGCGTACCATCTTCTCGACGGTCTCCCAGTTGCGACTGGCGAGGTAGCTGCCGGACAACGCGGGGATGCCGTAGTTGACGACCGATTCGGCTAGCATCGGGTAGCGCGCGATGTCCATTTCGTCGTCCAGGTTCGTTGTGTTGAGCAGCAGACTCAGATCACGCTGGATGATGCGGCGCATGCCTTCGCTGTTCGGCGCATAGGCGTCGGGCCGCTCGCTGCGCCGCGCGGGCGCGTCGTCGAGCAGGCGGTCGATCAGCGACGGCATATAGGCTTGCCGGTGCCGCGCGTCGGACCTGGTCATACGCGCTCGTCGTGATTGAACCGGCATTCGCCGATGTCGAGCAGGCCGACGTCGCCCTTGTCGGTGCTCCAGGTTTTCTGGCCGAGCGCGATCACGCCCGTTTCTCCAACGTCTTTCCAGGTGGTTTCGCGCGCGAGCCGGGTGGCAGCGGAGCCAGTTTCCGAGCCGGGATAGCGCACCGGCAGATAGCCGCGCAGGACAGTCGCGTCGCGTAGGCCCACGACGGCCGAGCGCCATACGAGGTCGGTCAACGCGGTGACCGGACCGAGTGTCAGCGATTTCATCGAGTCGAACGGCACCCAGCGATAACCGCCCGCGACGGTCAGCTCACACACCGGACCCAGCCGGCTATCGCTATCGGTCAGCCACTCGAATTCGCCGATCTGCGTGCTTTCGCCGCGCGTGGCCGGCGCGGCGTCCAACGCGGCGCCGCGCAGTTCATCGGCGGCGGCGAGATTGCCCTCGCCGAGCTCGAGGTTGGCTTGCAGCAGTGTTTTCACCCATTCGGGCAGCGGCTCGATCTCGCCCGGCGTGCGCTGACCCGCGAACACCTCGGCGCGGAACATCTCGCTGCGGATCAGCCCGCGATACATCTGGGCGCGCGATGTGCCTTCCGGCTCGAGCGTGGCCCACGTCTGCAACTGCTGTAGCGCGCGGTTCCATTCGCCGTCCAGGCACAACAGCTCGAACAGCAGCCAGCGTTCGCGCACGTTCGACGGATGCTTGCGCACTTTGTCGATGGTTTGCTCCTTCAGTTCGCCGTAGGTCTGCGCGTCGAGCAGGCTGCTAAGGGTTGGAGGGTCCGACTTGGGCAGGTCAGCGGTTATGTTCATCTGAAAATGCAGGCTCTTCGTATTCGATCGATTCAGGCATGGCGATGTGGCTGTCCATGCTGACCAGGTGATGTTCTTCGCGTGCGAGCAGCGCGGTCCTGCTCGCACGGTGTGCGGGAATTCCGCGCGGCGCGAGCAGCGCGAGGATCTCGTGCGTTTGGTCCGCCTCGAAAATCTGCTCGGCACCGAACGAGTCAAGACCATCGAGCAGGGTGTCGATGTTCTTCCCCTGCGTCAGCAGGTCGAACACGGACGCTTCCGTCTGCGACGGATCGACAAGTTCGGCGAACGGATCGGGAGGTGACCCGATGATCGACTCGCTCTGAGCTTCGGCCGACGCCTTGGGCTCGGGCCCGTTCTCGCTCTTCCGGTTCAGCAGCGCTTCACGGTATTCGAGCGTGAGCGCGGCGAGCGGGTCCGCTTCATCGATGTCGGCTGCCAGAAGCTTTGCCATGCCGTCGTGTCCGCCGCGTTCCGCTGAATGCGGTTCGCGCCGCAACTGCAGCGGATCGTCATCGTCATCGTCCTCGTCGGCTAGTGCGATCAGGTCGCTGAAGTCATCCGGCTTCGTGAGCACGGGCTCGATCCGGTCCGCGGGCGGATTCAGGCTCGACGGTGGTGTCGGGACGGATTCTTCAGGCGTGTTCGCTTTTTCGGGAGGCGGGTTCAGTAACAAATCGGGCATAAGCTGAAGGTCGGGATGCGCGCTCGGAACAGCGTCAGACGAACACGCCACGCCGGCGTGACCGTTGCGCGAAGCGGTACGAACGAGCCCGAGAGACTGGATGGTTCGTGCGAACGTCCTGAGCGCACCCGCTTCGAAAGGCGAATGGTCCCAGCGAGCGTGATATCCAGTCATGGCTTGGCCGGTATGCAATGGCGAATCAGATCTGCCTGTAAAGCGCGCATTGGTAAAAGACTCTCCCGACGCAGAAATAAAAGGATCACCAACTAAAAATGCGGTTGGCGCCTGGCAGATGTGAATGCTACTTCGCGCACCTCGAGCGGAATATGGGCGACGGCCCAAATACACGCAGCGATCGACCGGCTATCCTTGTCGCTCGATCAGTGTGGCCAGCACGCTTTTTCGGATACCTGCGCGCGGTGTGCCGGATGTCACGGCAGAGCCGCGCTTTCCGCAACAAACATCTTTACCTGCAACGTCATCATGTCCATTTCACGCCACGCGTTGTTCGGCAAGCTCGGCGCGACGCTCTTCAGGAGCATCGAATCCGCTACGGCGTTTTCCAAGCTGCGCGGCAACCCGTATATCGAGCTGGTGCACTGGCTGCACCAGCTGCTCGCGCAGTCCGATAGCGACCTGCACCGCATCGTCAGACACTGCGGCATCAGCCGCGAACTGCTCGAGCGGGACCTGCAGAGGGCACTTGCCGCGCTGCCGTCCGGGGCGAGCGCGCTCACGGATTTTTCGCATCATGTCGAGACGGCAATCGAGCGCGCGTGGGTCGTCGCGACGCTGGCATTCGGCGACGGGCGGATTCGCGGTGCATGGCTGATGGCGGCGCTTGTCGAGACGCCGGATTTGCGGCGCTTGCTGCTGGCCATTTCGCCGGAGTTCGGCAAGATTGCCGTCGACGGCCTTCACGATGCGTTGCCGGCCTGGATCGACGGTTCCCCCGAAGAGAAGGACACCCCGTACGACCAGAGCGACTTTTCGTCCGCGGTGCCGGGCGAGGCGTCCGGTGCGCTCGCAGCCTCGGCGAAGGGCGCGGCGGCACTTGCGCAGTTTTGCGCAGATCTGACCGCACGTGCGCGCGCCGGTGAAATCGATCCGGTGGTTGGCCGCGAAGTCGAGATTCGCACGATGATCGACGTGCTGTTGCGGCGGCGCCAAAATAATCCGCTTCTGACCGGCGACGCCGGGGTTGGCAAGACGGCGGTCGTCGAAGGTCTCGCGCGCGCGATCGCGGCCGGCGAAGTCCCGCCGAAACTTGCCGACGTGCGGCTGTTGAGCCTCGACGTCGGTGCGCTGCTTGCGGGCGCGAGCATGAAGGGCGAATTCGAGGCCAGGCTGAAGTCGGTACTCGAGGAGGCGGCGAAGTCGGCGGCTCCGGTCGTGCTGTTCGTCGACGAGATTCACACGCTGATCGGCGCCGGCGGTCAGGCCGGCACCGGCGACGCGGCAAACCTGCTGAAACCGGCGCTCGCCCGCGGCACGTTGCGCACGATCGGCGCGACGACGTGGGTCGAGTACAAGCGGCACATCGAGAAAGACCCGGCGCTCACGCGGCGCTTTCAGGTGCTGCAGATCGCCGAGCCAGAGGAGCCGTCCGCGATCGACATGGTCCGCGGACTCGCACGCACGCTCGCGAGCCATCATGGCGTCGTGGTTCTCGACGAAGCGATTCGCGCAGCCGTGACACTGTCGCATCGCTATATTCCGTCGCGTCAGTTGCCGGACAAGGCGATCAGCCTGCTCGACACCGCCTGCGCGCGCGTCGCGCTATCGCAGCATGCGCCGCCGCGCGAATTGCAGCGGATTCGCGAGCGCTTGCAAGCGGCGCGCGTCAAAGCCGAGCTGCTCGGGAACGAGGTGCGTATCGGGCTTGGCAGCGAGGCCGCGCTGGCCGACGTCAACGCGACCATCGCAACCCTCGAGTTCGAGGATCGTGTTGTCGAAACCGCCTGGCAGACCCAGTCCGAGGCGGCGAAGGCGCTGGCGGGCGCGCGCGAGGCCGTGAGCGCGCGCGCCGCAGCAGGCGGACCCGAGGCCGACGCGCGCGATAGCGCGGCGAGCGAACTGCAGACGTTGCGCGAGCTGGAGCGCACGTTATCGAACCTGCAGGCGGCTACGCCATTCGTGTTTCCGGAAGTCGGCGAAGCGATCGTCGCCGACATCGTCTCTGACTGGACCGGTATTCCAGTCGGACGCATGATCACCGACGAGGTGAGCGCCGTGCAGATGCTGCCCGCCACGCTGGCGGCGCGCGTGATCGGCCAGCACGACGCTTTGCAACAGATCGGCGAGCGCGTGCAGACGGCGCGCGCCGGGCTCGCGGACCCGCGCAAGCCGCTCGGCGTCTTCCTTCTCGCGGGACCGTCCGGCGTCGGCAAGACGGAAACCGCGCTCGCGTTGGCGGAGGCGCTCTACGGCGGCGAACAGAATCTCATCACGATCAACATGAGCGAATACCAAGAGGCGCATACGGTCTCGGGACTCAAGGGCGCGCCGCCTGGCTACGTCGGTTACGGCGAGGGCGGCGTGCTGACCGAAGCGGTGCGCCGACGTCCGTACTCGGTCGTGCTGCTCGACGAAATTGAAAAGGCGCACGGCGACGTGCATGAAATGTTCTACCAGGTGCTGGACAAGGGCTACATGGAAGACGGCGATGGTCGCTATATCGATTTCCGCAATACGACCATCCTGATGACCAGCAATGTCGGCGCCGATCTGAGCGCGAGCCTATGCGCGGACGAAATGCTTGCACCGGATTTTGACGGTCTGCGTTCCGCGCTTGCGACGGAATTGCTGAAGGAGTTTCCGGCCGCCTTCCTCGGGCGTGTGACGCTGGTGCCATATCGTCCGCTGGGCTCGGATTCGCTCGCGCGGATCGTGCGTTTGCATCTCGATCGCGTCGTTCGGCGCATGGCGGATAACAACGGCATCGCGCTGAGCTATGCGTCGGAGGTGGTCGACTACATCGTCGGGCGCTGCCTCGTGCAGGAGACCGGGGCGCGTCTTTTGATCGGCTTTATCGAACAGCACGTGCTGCCGCGCCTCGCACGGCAGTGGCTCGATGCGTTTGCAGCGAAAAGTGCGCTCACGCATATGACAATCGAGGTGACCGATCCGGCTACGGCACCTGCGGATGCGCTCGTGGTCCGGGCTAGCTGCTGACCCATGCTCCGAATTTATTCAGGTTTCTTTACGACAGTTAATGAAGGCTGCCATTCAATCGATGCATCTCGCAAACACGCTTTTTGGCATTTTTTTTGCATAGCAATGGCGCTCGCAGTTCACATCGTTTTCACATGATGCATGTCCAATGCCAGCGGCATGATCGCCAGATCGTCAGAAATGGCCAATCGAAGGGAATCCTTAAAAATTGCTCGCGTTCCTTGAACGGAATAGTCTATAAAGACAAAAAGTTCCGCATCATGCGCATGTCTTTCATACAGTATGAATGCACGTGCCCAATCGACATGCGGTCATGGTAGATTTTCAGCGCTGCCATGCTAATCGTGTGCGCCATCCATAGCAGGCAACCATAGGTCGAAATCCGTTACGCCTTTCAATTGCAACCGGAATGACTGGAGAACAACAATGCTCTTCTTTAATGATGGTTTCACATTCCCGAATTTTCTGGCCGACGTCTTTTCCATCTTCATCTTTATTCTGTGGTTCTGGCTGTTGATCACGGTGTCGAGTGACCTGTTCCGCCGCCATGACGTGTCGGGATGGGGCAAGGTTCTGTGGGTGATTTTCCTGATCATCCTGCCGTATATTGGCATCTTCGCGTATCTGCTCACGCAGCATCGCGGCATGGCGGAACGCGATCAGGCGCGGGCGAAGCAGATGCGCGAAGATTTGCGCAATGTGGTGGGCTTCAGTGTCGCCGATGAAATCGAAAAGCTCGACAAGTTGAAAGCGTCCGGTTCCATTTCTGCGGACGAGCACTCGCGTCTGCGCGCGAAGCTCGTGCAGTAAGCGTCGGTTACCTTAGTGCAGCCATCGGCGAGCGGGCGCATTGCCCGTGTCGCCTTGGCTTTTGCGCGGTGAGGGTTTCCCGATCGACGCGCGATCGAACGTAACGGGAGGAACCCATGCTTGCCCGAGTCGCCCACGTTCGAAACGCTGTTGCGCGAACGGCACGGGCGCCGCTGGTTGTGCGCCGCGCCGCGCTCACGTGCGTGACGGCGTTGATGCTCGCGGCTTGCGCGCAACCGTGGCAGCAATTCCAGGCTGGCCAGGATCAAGCGGCGATCATCGCCCGGATGGGTCCGCCGCGCGAAACCTATGACCTGCCCGGAGGCGGCCGCAGGCTGATGTGGCCGACCCAGCCGATGGGTTCGACCACCGTCGCCGCCGACATCGACGCTTCAGGCAAGATCGTGAGCGTGCGTCAAGTGTTGCAGTTGAGCGAATTCAATCGCGCGGAAATCGGCAAATGGACGCGCGAGGATGTGCTGACCAATTTCGGCCGCCCCGTGCAGACGCAGTTTTTCCGGCTCTCGCAACGCGAAGTCTGGTCGTACCGTTACATCGAAAACAACATCAACCACATGCTGTTCAATTTTGCGTTCGACACCAACGGCGTGTTGCGCGCGACGCAGCGCTCGCCCGATCCATTGCGGGATCGCGATTTGCGACGGTTCTGAACCGCAAGCTATAGCAACGACTCAATTGGCATAATCGACAGCATCCATACACCGAGCCGCGCGTACCACGTCGCATTCGGTTCGGTATCGAGGCGGGTTTCGACGCCGTCGTTGGTTTCGATCCAGTACAGCTTGCCGTTTGCGTCGAGATGCACCGCGTACGCGACTGTCGGCAGCAAAGCGAGAAATTTTCGATCGACCCGCGTCGCGAGATCGGGGCTGTCGATCACGAGGCCAAGCTCGGTATTCAGATGCGCGGAGCGCGGATCGAAGTTGAACGAACCGACGAAAACCCGCTGGGAATCGGCGATGAAAGTTTTCGCATGCAAGCTCGAACCCGAGCTGCCGAACGGCCCCGGCGACTGTTCTTTCTTCTGGATGACGCCCGCCACGCGCCGCAATTCATACAGGTGCACGCCGTTTTGCAGCAACTCGACGCGCCGCCTGATATAGCCCGAGTGCACGGCGGTGACATCGGTCGCTTCCAGCGCGTTCGTCAACACGCGCACATCGACGCCCTGGGCGGCGAGGCCGCTCAGAAACTGCGTGCCCGTATTCGCCGGCACGAAGTAGGGCGAGACGAGGTCGAGCGACTTCGTCGGCTGGCCCATCACTTCGCGTAGCTGGTGCGGAATCAGCGCTTCCGGCGGCGCGTCGTTCAAGCCTTTCGCGGGGTCGTCGCTGATCATCTTCGTTTTGGCCCAATCGAGCGGCAGCTTGTGGTCGAGCAGGTTCTGCACGACGCGTGGACCGCGCAGCGCTTGCTTGTACTCCGCGGCGGCGGGCTCCTGTTCGATCGCCTGCGCATCACGCTCGAGCGTGGCCAGTTCATCGACGCTCTCGTGCGGCAGGATCTTGTCGACCGGATACGCCGACGCGCTGGCCCAGTAGCGGTCGAAATCGCGCGACACGTCGGCCGCGGCCGGTCCGATCGCGAGGACATCGAGGTCGGCGAAGACGACGCCGTCGGTGGCATCGAAATACTCGTCGCCGATGTTGCGGCCGCCGAGGATCGTCGCGGTGGCGTCGGCGGTCAGTGACTTGTTGTGCATGCGCCGATTGGCGCGTGAGAAGTCGGTTACAAAGCCGAGGAATTTCGGGCTGCGCACGACGAACGGGTTGAACAGGCGTACCTCGATATTCGGATGCGAGTTGAGCGCCGAGAGTGTCGGGTCGAGCGCGGACGCGATGCCGAGATCGTCGAGCAGCAGGCGCACCCGCACGCCCCGGTCCGCCGCTTCGTGGATCTGTTCGAGCAGCAGCGTGCCGGTCAGATCGTCGCGCCAGATGTAGTACTGGATGTCGAGCGTGCGTTGCGCGGAACGGATCAGGTCCATGCGCGCGGCAAACGCGACATGCGCATCGGCCAGCGGATAAATGCCCGCCAGCCCCGCGTGCGAGGCCAATTCGGGCGCGACCGCGCGACCGAGATCCGTGGTGGCCGCCACCGCGGGCGACAACGCATGCGACTCCTTGCGGTCCTCGAGCGACGGTAACCGCGCGCAGCCGGCGAGCAGGCTTGCGCACAGCAGCGCGCACAGCGCGCCCTTCCATCGACGATGCGGGAACGACGGGTGGTGTATCTGCGCTTGCATGGAGTCCGGGTCTTCCTTTGGGTCGCGCGTTCTTGCACGCAGCTTGCATTGGTTGAGAAGAATACTATGAGCGCATGTCCATCGGTGCGCCGCCCGACGCTCTTGTTGCGCCAGGCGCTTTGTCCGATGATACGGGCAGGCTGCGCGAATTCGAACGGGGGCCAACCCGGCTGCGCATCGGCCGCACGGTTTCTGTGCGAGCGAGCGTGATCCGCTTCGCGTCAGCGTAAAAGGGTCGCCAAGAGGCGTAAAAGGTCCGGTTCACGGCGCCTTCGAGCATTTCGCCCCACTGTGGAGTCGAGCAACGTGAAGATCTCCCGCTTGCTGCTGGCTAGCGTGCTGCTTTTCCTGGCGGGCACCGTGCTGCAGATGATATGGCCGCTCGCGCAGCCTGCCTCGTATCACCACTTCGCCGATCAGCGCTCGCTGGGGCCGCTGCACAATGCGGCGGACGTGCTCTCGAACATCGTCATTCTGATCGCCGGCGTGCTCTGTCTGCGCTGGGTCACGCGGCATGCGTCGAACCAGCCGGCGCAATTTCCCGGCATGGTCGTCGCCGCGATCGGGCTGCTGTTCACCGCGTTCGGTTCGGCTTACTACCACATGGCGCCGAACGACGCGACGCTCGTCTGGGATCGCCTGCCGATGACGATCGTGTTCGCCGGCATCCTCGCGATGCTATGGACGTCGTGGAGCGGACAGCGCGTCGGCTGGGCGCAGATGCTGATCATGGTGGTCGTGTCGCCCGCCACCGTCGGCTACTGGCTGGTATTCAACAGCCTGTGGCCTTACGCGATTCTGCAGTTCGGCGGCCTCATGCTGATCGTCGGCATGACGCTCACGCGCAAGGTGGACGGCGTGATCGCATGGACGCTCGTGATCGTCTTCTACGGGGTCGCGAAGATTTTCGAAAGCCTCGATTGGCAGATATGGGAGCTCACGCATCACGTGATCGCCGGCCATGCGTTGAAGCATGTGTCGAGCGGTCTTGCCGGCGCGTCGATGATTCTGGTCGCGAACGCGGCGCCGCGCTCCGTCGCGGGCATCATGCCGCGACGGCCGCGCGGCATCGGGCATTCCGGTACGCCGCGTTGAAGCCGCATCACGGCGAAGTGACGCGGCCTGCGGCGGATGTTATTGCGGCTCGTACCACGAATACGTCGCCAACGTGCTCACCGGCGGCGTGCCGATCTGCAGCGTGATGTCGCGCAACGATGTCAGTTCGATATTGCGCAAGTCGCCCATATAGCGGCGCGAATCGCCGTTGTCGTTGATATACGCGACCACGTCGCCCATGATGCCCGCGACGTTCGTGCTCGTCAGCGGCTCGCCCCAGATATCGAAGAAGTCGCCGAGCGTATAGGTCCTTTCGGTCGGCGCTTCCATATGGATGATGCCGGTGTTGTCGTGCGTGTGCATTTCATACGTGCATTGCGACAGGATGCCGACGTTCGCCGGCAACGCGAGCCATTGCCCGTCCTTGATGATCGCGAGGTGCGCGTGCACGTGGTACAGCACATTCATGTTCGGCGCGCAGGTCAGGCCGTCGACCGGCGAGCCGTTGCCGCCCGTCGACGTCGTGCCGTTCGGCCAGAACGACGAGCCGACCACGCCTCCGAAGACGAGCGTGATCGGGTTCGGGTCGAACGGCGGCGGATCGGTCCACGCATAGGTGGGCACTTGTGTGACAGGCGTGCCGACCATGATCGTGATTTCGTCGTGCGGCTTCAGCACGAGGCTCGCGGGGTCGCCCGTGTATTGCGTGAGAGTGCCGCCGTCGTTCACGTAGATCGCGATCGGCGAGGCGGTCAGACCCGCCACGTTTGACGCACTCAGCGGCTCGCCCCAGATCGAGAAGAACTGGCCGAGCGTATAAGTCGCGCCGGTCGTCGCGTCCATATGGATCTTGCCGCTCGAATCGACCGTGTGCACCGGATACGCGCAGCCAGTCGGCGCGGTGATGGTCGGCTCGACCATGCCGATGTTGGGCGGCAGCGTCAGGAGTTGCCCGTTCTGATAGATCGAGACGTGAGCATACGTGTACGCGGTGCTGCGCAACGCGCAGTTCAGTCCGCCGACGGGCTGACCGGTTCCGCCCGCTGACGTGACGCCCGCGGGCCAGATGGCGGCGCCGAGTGTCGTGCCGTCGATGATCGGCGTCGCGGCGGCGAGCTTGGGCGTCGTCGCGCTCGCGTCCGATGCGCCCGACGGGCTCGACGCCGGAGTTGGACTTGATGCCGGAGTTGAACTTGATGCCGGTGCCGGACTCGACGCGGGCGCGGGACTCGATGCGGGGGTGGTCGCTCCGGCCGCGCCGTTCGAGCCGGTGCCGCCCGGCTCCGCGCCGCTGCCGCCACCTCCGCCGCCACAAGCGGACAATGTCCAGATCAGACCCAATGCGACGAATCGCGACCCCAGCCGTTGCAGCATCTCGTTCTCCATGCCGTGAGGTGAAAGGGATGCGTGCAGCGGACATCGCGCATAGACAAAGTGCGGACATCGCACCGCCACGCGCGGCGCGGGTTTCACTGCGTGATTTGGCCGAACGCTGTCACCGCGTGGCGCAGGCGCTCGCGTCGAACCACGTCAGGTGATCGAAACCGATTAAAACAGCCTAACAGATGGTTTCACGAGCGAGACCGGCGCATCACAACGTTTCGCGACATTCTGCTGGCGCATTTCGAGGTATCGGCCTGGAGTTGGCGGACGGAACGATCTGGCGCGCTTTATATGTGAGCTGTCATCGTTCTGTGCGAAGATCGGTTCTGTCCATCGCGCGGCCTGCTGTGTAAGGGGCTCGTACGGCGGGCGCGTGCGCGGCGATCGCCGTCGTCCTCGGGTTGAGCGCGGGCGCACCTGTTTGCCGATTCATGGAGCACTGAGCAATGACCGACAGATTGCAAGCGTCCGTATACGTAGTGCTGCTGCTGCTGATTGTGGGCTGGTTGCTGTATATCGGGCGTGCGGTTTTCGTGCCGATCGTGTTCGGCGCGATCGCGGTGTACCTGGTGGTCGACCTCACGCGGCTGCTGCAACGCATTCCGCTGATCGGCCCGCGGCTGCCGGTGCAGTTGCGCTATGGGCTGTCGATGTTCCTGATCTGCGCCGCGATTTTCTTCGCAGTCGACATGCTGGTCGCCAACTATGACGCGCTCGTCGCGCTCGCCCCGCGCTACCAGGACTCGGTCTTGCTGATGATCCACAAGATCTCGACGCTGCTGCACCTCGAAAGCGAGCCGACCTGGGAGTCACTGCGGCGGAACATACTCACGCAACTTAACATTCAGGCGATGGTGACGGGCCTGCTGGCGTCGCTCTCGTCGATGATCATCGACCTGTTCGTGATCGTGCTGTATGCGAGTTTTCTGCTGTTCGAGCGCCGCACGTTCGGCGACAAGCTGGCGAACATGACCGCCAATTCGACCAACGCGGCGCGCATCCGGGGCGTGGTCATCGACATCAACCGGCGCATTGGCGCGTATCTCGCGCTGAAGACGTTTCTCGGCGTGCTGCTCGGCGGGCTCTGCTGGCTCGCGATGCGCAGCGTCGGCCTCGAGTTCGCCGGGCTGTGGGCGATACTGACCGCGCTGCTGAACTATGTGCCATATATCGGCTCGGTGCTCGCGGTTGCGTTCCCGGTGCTGATGTCGGTACTGCAGTTCGGCGACGTGAATTCGGTCCTGATCGTGCTGGTTTCGCTGTCCGCGATTCACTTCGTGATCGGCAATATTCTCGATCCGTATCTGACGGGCAATTCGCTGAACCTGAGCCCGTTCGCGATTGTCGCGAGCATGGCGGTGTGGTCGGCGTTGTGGGGCGTGCCGGGCGCCTTTCTCGCGGTGCCCATCACCGCCAGCATGACGATCATTTTCTCCGAATTCGAAATGACGCGGCCTGTCGCGGTGCTGCTGTCGAAAAACGGCCGGCTCACTTACGGCAAGACCGAGCAGACCGCTTGAAGCGGTCGCCGCGGCGGCTCTTTCACCCGCGCGTTCTTCGACGAGCCGTTCCAATGCGAACTCATGTCCCGCTCACACGACCCTGAACTCCAGCCCCTTCCCATCCCGGGCAGCGCCGAAGCGCTCGAAGACCCGGCGTTGTTGCGCCGCCTGCTGCGCGCGAAAGACCGCATCGATGCCGCGTCGCACGAAGCCTGGCCGGTGCGGCGCCTGGCTGAAGTAAGCGGCGTGTCGGAAGCGCACTTCGCGCGTTCGTTCAAGCGGGCCTTCGGCGTGCCGCCGCACCGCTATCTGTTGACGCGCCGTATCGAGCAAGCCACCACGCTGCTGCGTGACACCGACCTCGGCATCACGGACATCGCGTTCGCGACCGGCTGGGAAAGCCTCGGCACGTTCGGCCGCGTGTTTCGCGACATCACCGGCCTGAGCCCGAGCGAGATGCGCGTGCAGGCACGCGCCAATCAGACCGAACTCGATCGCGTGCCCGCCTGTGTGCTGAAGGCCGCGCAACGTCCGGACCTGACGGCCGCGGTTCTGGAAAAGCGTCGCCGCACGAACGGCGACGCTGCCGAGCCTCCTGCCAGCGAGAAAACATGAATCAGGCAGTGCTCGCGCCCGCCGCACCGTGATGCCGGAATCCGCATATTCGATGCGGTTTCCAACCAAGACCCGCCCATTTCGACTTCCTATACTCGTTCGACCAAGCCCGGTGCCACGGCGCCGCCCTTTCTGGAAGGAAGCTATGTCGACGATTCCCGCGCGTATAGAGCGCCTACCGTACTCGAGCTTTCATCGCAAACTGCTATGGATGGGAGGACTCGGTTACGTCTTCGATGCGATGGATGCCGCGGTACTGGCCTTCATGCTGCCAGTGCTGCGCAATCAGTGGAATCTGAGCAGCGTGCAGACCGGCGTGCTCGGCAGCGGCACCTTCATTGGCTACTTCTTCGGCGCCGCGCTCGCTGGCATCCTCGGTGACGTGATCGGCCGCCGCACAGTGATGGTGTGGGCACTGATCGTCTACTGCCTCGCATCGCTCGTCAGCGCCACTGCGCAGAACTGGCCTTTTTTCATGGCGACACGCATCATCGCCGGGCTCGGCACCGGCGCCGAAAGCGCGATCGTCGCGCCCTTCCTGTCGGAGTTCTGCGCACGCAAATATCGCGGCACCTTCACCGGCAGTCTGGCGGTGTTCTTCTCGTTCGGCTTCGTCTTCGCCGCGATACTCGGTTATCTGGTCATACCGCTCGCGCCCGACGCCTGGCGTGTCGTGTCGGTGATCACCGCACTGCCGATCGTCATGCTGCTGTGGTGGCGGCGCGCGTTGCCCGAATCACCGCGCTGGCTCGACAGCCGCGGCAGAACCGCCGAAGCCGAGGTGATCGTCGAACGGATGGAAGCCGTGGTACGCGCCGCCGGTTTGCCGCTGCTGCCGGAGCAAGCGCAGGGGGTGAGCGCCCCAGCCCCGGTCGCGTCCGGTACGCCACTGGCGAAACTCAAGGCGCTGTGGTCGCGGCAACTGGCCGGCATCACCGCGATGGCCTGGTTGATGTGGCTGTCGATCACGTTCAGCTACTACGCGTTCTTTACGTGGATTCCCGGTCTGCTGGTGCAAAACGGCATGACGATTACGCGCAGTTTTTCGTATTCACTGGTCATGTACCTCGCGCAGATTCCCGGCTACTTCTCGGGCGCGTGGCTCAATGAAAAGATCGGCCGCCGTGCGACCATCGTCACGTACATGGCGCTCGGCGGATTCTCCGCGTTGGGGCTCGCGCTCACGCACAGCGATGCCGAAATTCTGACCTCCGGCTTTTTGCTGTCGTTCTTCATGAACGGGACTTATGCCGGCGTCTATGCGTACACCCCCGAGGTGTTCCCCACCGAAGTGCGCGCGACCGGCATGGGCGTCGCTTCGGCGATCGGCCGCCTCGGCGCGATCGCCGCGCCGATCCTGGTCGGATTTCTTTATCCGCGGCTGGGCTTCGGTGGGGTTTTCGGCGGCACGACGCTGGTGCTGATCATCGGTGCGCTCGCCGTTCTGATCATGGGCGTGTCCACTCGCGGCCGGTCGCTCGAAGAAATTGCCGCGATGCGCCTGAACCGCTGAACGGCTGATCGCCGGCGGATTACGCGCTGGCACTCTGCAACCCCAGGAACAACATATGGACCGCATCCTGTTCAAGAACGCCGCTTTGCTCGATCCAATGCATCATGCATTGCAGCCGGGTCACAATCTGCTCGTCGAAGGCGACACGATCAAGGCAGTCTCGCAGCAGCCGATCGACGCATCCGGCGCACAGGTCATCGATCTGCAAGGGAAGACCATCATGCCGGGCCTGATCGACCTGCACGCGCACATGGTCGCGACGCAGTTCGACTTGCCGAGCCAGGTCAACATGCCCAACGTATTCGTCACGCTCAAGGCGCTGCCGATCATGCGCGGCATCCTGCGGCGCGGCTTCACGACCGTGCGCGATGCGGGCGGCGCCGGCTTCGCGCTCAAGCAATCGGTCGAGATGGGACTTGCGCAAGGGCCGCGCCTGTTCGTTGCCGGACGCGCGCTGAGCCAGACCGGCGGCCA
The DNA here is from genome assembly GCF_040948765.1 of Paraburkholderia sp. BR10923. NCBI lineage: Bacteria > Pseudomonadati > Pseudomonadota > Betaproteobacteria > Burkholderiales > Burkholderiaceae > Paraburkholderia > Paraburkholderia sp. BR10923. Next base: position 25,474 of record NZ_JBFPKO010000023.1, read on the forward strand.
CGGCGACGGCCGCGCGCGCACCGACTTCATGCCCGGCGACGCGCCTTGCAATTGCTGCGTGCGCGTCGGTGCGTTGAGCCGGGTCGTCGATGGCGTCGACGCGTTGCGCCGCGCCGTGCGCGAAGAACTGCAAATGGGCGCTGACCAGATCAAGATCATGGCGTCTGGCGGCGTCGCGTCGCCGACCGATCCGATCGGCGCGCTCGGCTACTCGGAGGACGAGATTCGCGCGGTCGTCGCCGAGGCCGAGGCGCGCGGCACCTATGTGATGGCGCACGCCTATACGGCTGAATCGATGCGGCGCGCGGTGCGCTGCGGGGTGCGCACGATCGAGCACGGCAATCTGATCGATGCGCCGACCGCCGATCTGATGGCCGAGTGCGGCGCGTACGTGGTACCCACGCTGGTGGCCTACGAGGCCTTGCATATCGAGGGCGTGCGCTATGGCCTGTCGGCCGAGAGCGCGGCCAAGATCGACATCGTGCGTGACGCCGGTTTGAAGTCGCTGGAGATTTTCAAGCGCGCCGGGGTCAAGATGGGCTTCGGTTCCGATCTGCTCGGCCCAGGCCACCGGATGCAAAGCGACGAGTTTTCGATCCGCGCGCAAGTGCTGACCCCCGCCGAGATCATCGGCAGCGCCACCACCATCGGCGCCGAGATTCTCGGCATGACGGGTAAGCTGGGACGCCTGACACCGGGCGCCTTTGCCGACGTGCTGGTGGTCGACGGCGATCCGTTGCGCGATCTGAGTTGTCTGACGGGCCAGGGCGAGCGTATCCCGCTGGTGATGAAGGCCGGGCGCGTCGAGTTCAACGAATTGCATTGAACCGGCGCGCGAGCCGAGCGCAGTTTTGGAGAAGCGCCGCCCGGTGCTCAGCGATACAGTCGAGCCCTCAACCACCGAGGGAGGAGTCATGAATCAGGGTATCGATGTGGTCGGTTTGTACGTCGACGATCAGGACGCGGCGCTTTCGTTCTACGTCGACAAGCTCGGCTTTCGCGTCCACACGGACGTGCGCAACGGCGCTTACCGCTGGCTCACGGTCCAGCACCCGGAGCAGCCGACTTTCCAGTTGGGCCTGTTCGCGCCGGGGCCGCCGATCCACGATGAAGCGACCGCGCAAACGCTGCGCGCGATGGTCGCGAAGGGAGCGATGCCGCCGTTGGTGCTGTCCGTTGCCGACTGTCGCGCGAGCTATGAGCAATTGAAGGCGCGCGGCGTGGAATTCACGCAGGAGCCGGTGGATCGTTTCGGCAGCGTCGATGCGGGCTTTCGCGATCCTGCGGGCAATGGATGGAAGATGATCCAGGCGGCGGCGCAGAAGTGAGCGTAAGCGATCCGGGCGGCGCGTAGTCACAAACGGCCGGCGACAAGTCGCACGATCGCGACGCGTTCGCCGGCCGTCCCCCCTACGGGACCGATGGCCTAACCGGGTATCACTGCTGATGCTGCTGCAGATACTGCCGCACGTCGTTCAACGTCACACGACCCGAATGCGCGCTATCGATCTCGTCAAAATGCCTGGCGATATAGCCGAGCCCATTGCTTTGCGCCAGAGCCTTGGTGATCGACGAGCCGTTGCTGAGCACCGAATTCGCGCCCAGCCTGCTCTCCATGCGCTGCTGAGCCTGCTGCTGCAATGTCGAGCCGGTGGTCGGCGCGACCGCGCTAGCACGGTTATGAGGAAAGAACGGACCGTCGACGCCGTGTCCGCCGTGGGGTAGCGTCACGGGCGCGACCGGCTGAGGCGGCAGCGCCTGCGCACTACCGACGACCACACCGAGGACGATCAACGCCAGCGTACGTCGCAAGATATCGATTGAAGACATGATCACTCGCCATAAAAAGTAGTCGGAGGGTCTCGCGCGAAGCGAAACCACCATCGATCAGGGCGCGGTCGCGGCGACCGCCTCGCTCGTCGGCGTGGCGGCGGGCGCTTCGTCGGCCCACGGCTGCGGCAGCGTCGCGAGCGTGAGTGCGCCCGCTATCGGCGTGCCGCCATAGAAGGCCGCCAGATCCGCCTTCATCTGCGGGCGCGCCACGTCATCCAGATAAATCATATGCCCGCCCTGGAAGAAGTTGACCTGCAGATTCGGCTCGAGGCCCTGCACCGTCTTCAGTCGCGCGAGCTGCTTCTCGGTATTGAAGAACGGCGTGGCCAGATCGTGGTAGCCGTTTTCCGCCAGCACCTTCAGTTGCGGATTCAGCTGCAGTGCGCCGAGCAGATCGGGGATCGTGTCGGGCAGCGGCTGACCGCCGTGCGAGAAATTCCACGCCTCGATGACCGCGTCGTTCAGCGGCATATACGCGGCGTTCGGTGCGGTGTAGCCGAGGTAATCCGGCATCTGCGTGGCCAACGCATTGGTGAACGGCAGCGAGATCAGGATGTCCGACGGGTCGCCGTCGCTTTGCAGGCGCGGGTCCGAGTTGGGCAACGACACGCGACCATCGTAGCGGCCGATCGTCGAGCCCGGCACCAGCGTGATGTTGAACGGATTGACGTTGAAGTAACCCTGCATCGCCTGCAACGTGAGGCCGGATTCGGCGTCCCAGAACTTCTCGAGCCACGTCGGCGGGAAGTTCGGCGGTCCCGCGTAAGTGGGCGCGCCGAGCTGGCTCAACGTCCAGTACAGCGAATAGTTCTTGAACAGGTTGTAGTTGGCGGTCACGAACGCCTCGCTGCGAAGCGCGTAAGTCGCCTGATTCACTGGCGCGGGCGACACCTGGTTGTAGTATGCCGCGACCTGGGCATAGCCCGGCATGTAGCCGCTCAACGTATCGGTTTCGAGCGCGAGCTGATTGGGCGAACCCGTGATCGCCACCGCCTCGATCGCATCCGCGAAGTAGTTCAGGATCGAGGACTGCAGCGTGATCCCTGTGAGGTGCACGCCGGCCGATTCGAGCGCGAGCGCGAGGATGTCGGTGCGAGGCGTGCCGTACGATTCACCGTACAGATAGATCGGCGAGCTGCTGCGCGAATTGACCGTCAGGTAGCGAATGATGAAGTCACGCATGATGTTCGCGTCCGCATCGGTGCTCCAATAGGTCTGGTTGGTGTTCGGCAGGATCGCCTCGGAGAGGCCCGTGCCCGGCGGATCGATGAACACGAGATCGGTCGTGTCGATCAGGCTTTCGGTGTTGTTCACGAGCGGGTAGTTCGGCCAGCTGGTGCCGTTCAGCAGCGGATCGGTGGTCGCGACGCGCGTCGGCGCGAACGATCCGAGCCGCAGCCAGATCGACGAAGAGCCCGGCCCGCCGTTATAGACGAACGTGACGGGCCGCGGTTTGCCATTCGTGCTCGGCGCCGTGTAGGCGACATAAGACATCGTCGCTTCGGGTGCGCCGCTCGTCAGATCCATTGCGGTCAGATGGCCGGTGGTCGTCGTGTAGTTGATGGTGGTGCTGCCGGACGTCCATTGGTAATGCATGATCGCCGCTTTCTCCGTGACCAGCGACGAGGCAATGCCGGATGTCGCGCTCGTCGAATAGCTGGTGAGATCGGTATAGGGCTGATTGGCGGACGGCGTCTGCGGCGCGGATGCGGCTTGCGCCTGATTGGCGACCTGCGCCATGCTGCCTGGAACCGCCGACGCCGACGAACCTCCATCGCTGCCGCCGCATCCGGCGACGATCACGATTCCGAGTGTCAGCACGCTTAGCGCGGCTAGCCGGCCATGACGACGGACGCGGCCATCGTCGGTACTCCTTCTGTCTGGTTTCATCTCGTTCCCTGGTGAGTGATACCGCTACACAACGGCCGCTTTTCGCCGGTCGCGCGTTGGAGATCGAATAACCCGCACCGCACTCGAAGACACGCAGCGCTTGCATGGACAGCTTTTCCGAATTCATTAATTCAAATTGCTTGCGTGGATATTTCTATTTGCTTTCCAGAGTTACCGATTGAATGGGCAAAGGAATTTCCTGTCGATTTATCTCGACATTTGAAGAGAAATTTAAAATTGAATCTTTCCGGCGCTTAGCAAGAGTGAAAATAAGATGCGAAATGAGGTCTTGTCAAGGATAGAGCGGTGATTATGCTATTCGGGATAGAGATGGTCTGTTAGCGAGCACCGGTGCGGTCTCGGCGGCTTGGCGCGGAAAAATGCTGTCCGGATTTATCCGCATTGCATTGGATTTTGGTGGGAAAGTCGTCGGAATTAATTGCGTTTCAAAAATGAATTAAATGGTAAATTTAACCGGTGCAAACGTATCCTTCATCGAATTAAAAAGGCGATATTCGAGTCAGGCCCGTGGCCGAATTCGATACCAGGTAAGAATCACCGCCAACAAAAACGCGACATAGGCGACCACGAACACCCACGGTGGAAAGTCGTAATACAGCCAGGCGCTTACCCACCGCTGTATGAAGCCTTGCGGACCAGCCGTGCCCGTGCGCAGATTGTCCTCCAGCACGGTCAACGGGCACGGCACATCGAGCACCGCGAGCGCCGCGACGATACCGATGGCGAGAACATGCAGCGTACGAAACGCGCGATTGCGCGCCCACGGGAGTCGCAAACCGTGGGCGATCCAGATCGCGAATAGTCCGCCGACGATAAACACCACGATCAGCGCGTGCAGCACGAGAACAACATTGGCGAGCCAGATCATTCTGCTTCCACTCGGGATGTATCTGGAATCATAAGGCCAAGCTCAGTGCACTCGCCTGAACATGCCGCCGCGCCTCACTGCCCATTGCCATACAGATCGAGCAGCATCAACGTCACACCATTGGTCCACCCGAAGCCGTCCTGCAGCGGATACTCGCCACCCCCGCCGCCGCCTTCCCCCGCACCTTCGACGACGTACTTCTCGACGAGCTTCTGCTGCGTGTTGTAGACGTTCTGGACGTCCGCGAGAAAGCGCGTGCCGATCGACTGAGCGAGATCGGTGCGTCCGTAGCGCTTGAGGCCCTGAATCGCGATCCAGTGCAACGGCGCCCAGCCGTTCGGTGCGTCCCATTGCTGCGTGGTGTTATAGATCGAGGTCGCGAGGCCGCCTTGCTTGAGCAGCACGTTCTGCACGGTCTGCGCAGTCTTCCACGCGCGCTCGGGCCACGCCACGCCGGCCATCAGCGGATACAGCATCGCCGGGGTCTGGTTGTCGCGTGACTTGCGGAGTTGCCAGTCGTAGTCGCCGTAGTAGCCGTTGCTATTCCACAGATAACGGTTGATGCCTTCCGCGCGACGCGCCGCGTAGCCGATGAACTGCGCGACGCAATGGAAGTCGCGTGTCGCCGAGCAGCCGCGCGCGATCGTCGTCTCGAGATGGAATAACAGGCTGTTCAGATCGACTGGGATGATCGATGTCGTGCGCACCGTGGCGAGCGTCTGGTTGTCGCCGAACCAGCGTGAGCTGAAATCCCAGCCGCTTTCGGCGGTCGCGCGCAGATCGCGGTAGACCTGGTTGGCCGGACGGCCGCTCGCCTGCGCGGTCTGCACGTCCTCGAGATAGGACTCGTCGCGCGGCGTGTCCAACTCGTCCCAGTAGCGGTTCAGCACGGTGCCATCGTTGAGCACGACGACATTGCGCGTCGCGCCGCCGCGGGGCGTGCTGGCCGAACCCTGCATCCAGTACGCGTACTCCTTGCGCAGTTCGGGCAGGTACTTCTGATAGACCTTATTGCCTTCCTTTTGCGCCGCGAGCTCGACCATATACGAGTAGAAAGGCGGTTGCGAGCGGCTCAGATAGTACGTGCGATTGCCGTTCGGGATATGACCGAACGTGTCGATCATGTACGCGAAGTTGTCGAGCATATCGTCGACGAGATCTTCGCGTCCGGACTCCTGCAGCCCCAGCATCGTGAAATAGGTATCCCAGTAGTAGCCCTCGCGAAAGCGGCCGCCCGGCACGACGTACGGTTTGGGCATCGGGATCAGCGAGCTGTAGTCGGGCGCGCTCGTCGTCGTGCGCGTGAGGCCGCTCCACAGCCAGTCGATGTGCTCGCGCAGACTCTGATTGGGCGGCGGCGTGATGCTCTGATCGGGCGGCGGAGTGAAGTACTGGCTGACGAATTGCTGCAGCGAAAAACCGGGCTGGCTCTTCCGCGTTTCGTATAACTGCACGATCGCGGCGGGACTGCCATTCGGCGTCGAGTCGACGAATGTCTTCTGATCGTTGAAGATCTTCGCGGTTTGCACGGCGACGAACAGATCGCCGTACAGGATGTCGGGCGCGGGCGGCAGCGCGGCGCCCACCTGGGTATCGGCCAGACAGCTCGCAGATGCGAAGACGAGCGTGGCGATGCACGCGATGCCGAGCGTGATCGGCGAACGTCGCGGCACGAAGTGCTCATTTAAGCTGGGAAAGAGATGCGCGTTGGATGCGGTGCTGCTGCGAGACAGTGATTGAGTGCTCATGATGCCTCCAAGGTTGTGGGCATGTCACTGGTCTCTTCGCACGCCATTCGACGTCGTCTCCCGACGACATGCGAGTCCGGCACGAGGTGGCCGGATCAATGGCCCCGAAAGCATCGCACGCTTTCGAAGCATCAGGCAACTGCGGCGCAGCACATCCTGTATGCACTCAGCATGAAGATCGAAACGTGATGAACGAAGGGGAAGATGCGCGCAATCGCGTATTTGCGCGTGCTTCGTGATTCGAAGCAATGGAAGCGATGAGCGCGAGCGATTCCGCGAGAAAAACCGCTCGGGGAGCAAGCGACGTACCCGCGTCGACCATTCTGCAGGCCGGCGCGAGTACGGGAGAACAACGAGAAATTTACTGCGCGAGAGGCTGCGTCACGTCCGTACCGAACCAGTGCATCGAGATCTTCTTGAGCGTGCCGTCCTGCTTCATTTGGGTCAGCGCATCGTCGAGTGCTTTCGCGAACTTCGGATTGTCCTTGCGGAACGGGATGCCCATTTCCTGGTCGGCGCCTTTCAGCACCGCGCCCGTACGCAGCGGCAATTGCGAGTTCTTGATGATGTAAGGCAGCATCAGCCGGTCGTCGATGGTCGCGTCGATACGCTTGGCCGCGAGATCGCGCAGCTTCTCGGGTGCGCCCGGATAAGTCTGCACGTTGATGCCGGGTACTGCGCGCGCCATCTGGTCGTAGTTGGTGCCGAGCGTCACGCCGATCTTCTTGTCGCCCTTGAATTCGTCGAGCGATTTGAACTCACGCTTGTCGTCCGCGCGTTGAATCAGCTGCGCGGCCGAGTACGTGTATGGCTGGCTGAAATCAAGAACCTGTTTGCGTTGCGGGGTAATGGTGACCTGGTTGATGATCACGTCGAATTTGCCACTCTGCAGCGCCGCGATAATGCCGCTCCACTCGGTCGGAATGAACTCCGGTTTTACCCCGAGCTTCGCCGCCACGGCTTTTGCGACATCGACGTCGAAGCCTTCCAGTTGACCGTCCTTGTTGCGCGAGTCGAACGGCGGATAGGTGCCTTCGAGACCGATCTTCAGGACTCCAGCCTGTTTGACCGAGTCGAGCAGATCTTCGGCATGAGCCGCGATTGCGGTAAAGCTGAAGGCGGAGATGGCCAGCGCGTTAATCAGCAGCTTCGAAAGTTTCATTGAGTGTCTCCTCTGTACTTGAGTATCAGGCTGCACAACGCAACGATTTCATCATCGTGTGCACACTCTCGACTGTCTCGTTTCGTGAATCATGTCGGGGTGCGGCGTCATCCTAGCACTCCAAAAGTCGTCTGTTTTATCTTTGTTCGGAGGCGGTGGAGCGACGCTTCGAGCCCACGATGATGCCAATCAGTCAATTCGTGAAGACACCCTACGCCCTCACCACGGTCACCCCGGCCGCTTCAATCGGCTTCGTCAATTCCGCACTGGTCTTCTTCTCGACCACGATGGTCTGCGCGAGCGTGATATCACCGATCACGAAGCGGGACGCGGCGTTCAGTTTCGACGACGACGCGAGCACGACCGTCTCCGCCGCGCGCGCGGCGAGCGCGCGCTTGATCGCGGCTTCCTCGAAGTCGCCGGTGGTGAGCCCTGCGCTCGGATGCACGCCGGTCACGCCCATGAAATACAGGTCGGCATGGATGCGCGAAATGCCTTCCATTGCCGCGGCGCCGACGGCCACGATCGAATGCTTGTAGAGCCGCCCGCCGATCAGGATCACTTCGACGCAAGGATGCGCGGCCAGCGCCGTCGCGACGCTCGGGCTATGCGTGACGATGGTCGCGTGCAGATCGGCCGGCAGTTCCCGGACCAGTAGCGCCGAGGTGGTGCCGCCGTCGACGATCACGGTTTGCCCCGGCGCGATCAGCTCGACCGCTCGCCGCGCGATGCGCCGCTTGGCGAGCGTCTCGATGTCCTGACGCTGCTCGAATGACGCGAGCGCGGCAGACGCCGGCAACGCGCCGCCGTGGACCCGCTGCAAGCGCCCCTCAGCGGCCAGTTCGCGCAGATCACGGCGGATCGTATCTTCCGACACGCCAAACGCCACACTCAGCTCGCCTGCGAGCACCTGCCCGTTGCGCGCGAGCTCGTCGAGGATCGCTTTCTTGCGTTGGGTGGTCAACATTGGATTGCACGAAATCACTTGAAATTGCACGAAGTTGCACGATAACATGAATCATTGTCGGTGATCGACAGGAGGGCAACATGACTGCAACGAAAGACCGGGTTCGCATCGTCGCCACGACCTTGCTGTCGGACGACTGGTACGCGCTGAAAAAGGTGACGTTCGACTTCCTGCGCCGCGACGGCACATGGCAGCGCCAGAACCGCGAGACCTACGATCGCGGCAACGGCGCGACGATCCTGCTGCACAGTCCGCGCACCGGCAACGTGATGCTCACGCGACAATTCCGCATGCCCGCGTTCGTGAACGGTCACGACGGCATGATGATCGAAGCGCCGGGCGGATTGCTCGACGACGCTTCGCCGGAAGAGCGCATCCGGCTCGAAGTCGAGGAGGAAACGGGGTATCGCGTCGGCGCGGTCCACAAGATTTTCGAGGCCTACATGAGCCCGGGGTCCGTGACCGAAAAGCTCCACTTCTATGTCGGCGAGTACGAGGCGTCGATGCGCGTCCACGATGGCGGCGGCGTCGAAGATGAAGGGGAAGATGTCGAGGTGATCGAAATGCCGTTACAAGCCGCGTTGCGAGCGGTCGAGGCAGGGGAAATCGTCGACGGCAAGACGATCATGCTGTTGCAGTACGTCGCTTTACGTGGGTTTGCGTCAGCGCGGGCAGCCTAGTTGCGTCGCGAGTTCGCGCAGATCGCCGACAACGAAGTCCCATGCCTCGTTCGCCTTCAGATCGCTCGTCTGCTGAGGGCCATGCTCGGTGGGCCGCAGCACGAACGCGGTGCTCAGACCGACGCGCCGGGCGGCGGCGAGATCGTTGTTATGTGCGGCAACGAGGCATAGCTCGCGCGGTGCGATGCCGAGAATTTCCGCCGTTTCGCTATAGACCCGCGGCGAGGGCTTATAAGCGCGGACGACTTCGGCGCCGAGAATGGCATCCCAGGGCAGACCGGCACGCTTTGCGATGTCCACCATCAGGCGAATGTTGCCATTCGATAGCGGCGCGATGATGAAGCGCCCCTTCAGGCGCTGCAATGCATCGACGGAATCGGGCCACGGGTCCAGCCGATGCCAGGCCAGGTTCAACTCATCGATCTCGGGCTCGGTAACGTCGACGATGCCGAAACGCGTCAGCACTTTGACGAGGTTTTCCCGGTGCAGCACTTCGAGTCTTACATACGGTCTGCGCCCGCTACGCACTTCTTCCATCGCAGGCGAATACTCGCGTCGCCACGCGTCCGCGAAATCGGATGCGTCGAGATTCGGTGCGTACCGCTGCAGAAACGGTTGCGCTTCACGCGCGACGCCGCTTCGCCAGTCAACCACGGTTCCGAAGACATCGAACACGAATGCTTTGATGGTGGTTTGGCTGGTAGAGTCGATGCCCATGATCGTCCTTTGCGGGTATGGCGGGAACAATCCATCTTAGGCGAAGAGAAAGCACGCGTTGCTAGCATCGCGGCGGAGTGTACAGGGCTCGTAATGAACGAGGAGCCGCGCAGGTGCTGAGAGCCGTCCAGGGTTTTGCCTGGTCTCGCGCGTGTCGATTCCCACAGCGGCGGCCCGTCGTGACAGTATGTTCAACCCCTCCTGTGAAAGGCACACTCATCATGGCTACCGGCACCGTCAAATTTCACCGTGTTTTGCGCACGACGCCCGAGCGTATCTATCGAGCGTTCCTCGAACCCGCCGCGATGGCGAAATGGCTGCCGCCGTATGGTTTCACCTGCGACGTGCATCAGATGGATGCGCGCGTCGGCGGCACCTACAGGATGTCGTTTCATAACTTCGGCTCGGGCAAGGGTCACTCGTTCGGCGGCGAATACCTCGAATTGGTGCCGTTCGAAAAGATCCGCTACTCGGACTATTTCGACGATCCGAATCTGCCCGGTCAGATGCATACGACCGTTTCGTTGCGGCAGGTGTCGTGCGGAACTGAACTGAACATCGTGCAGGAGGGCATCCCCGAGATGATTCCGGTCGAGATGTGTTACCTCGGCTGGCAGGAGTCGCTCGCGCAGCTTGCGAAGCTGGTCGAGCCCGAGATTCCGGACTGACATTCAATATCAGTCGCGTGCTGCGTCATCCAGCAAATGTGCGAGCCCGGCGCGGTCCGAAACCGCGCCGCTCGCACTCAATCAGGGAAGGTTCGGCACTTTGACGGGCGCGCCGGCTACATCGTCGGAATCACACTCGGCGACTCCAGATGGCTCTCCACCCGCTTGATGCCGGGCACGTTTTCCGCGGCGATGCGGATCGCGCGCTTCTCCTCTTCGGATTCGATGATGCCCCACAGATGCGCGACGCCGTCCTTGACGAATACACCTTGTTTCGCGAGCCCCCAGCGCTGTCCGTGCATCTCGCGCACGATTGCGTCGCGCAGGCTCGCATCGTCGTGCGAGCCCGTGTCGATTATCGGCTCGGCGGAAGCGAGCGCGCGGATCAGGTTAGAGCGGCTGACGATGCCGACGAGCTGCCCATCCTTCAGCACTGGCACGCGTTTCAGATGCCGGCGTTCCATCAGGTCGGCGATCTGGTGCAGCGGCATGTCTTCGGGAATCGAAATGACGTTCTCGCACATCACGTCGCCGACCACATGCCCATGCTCCTTGATATACCTCGCGGCCTGCTCGCGCGCCGACGAGGACAGCAGTTCGAGCCACCATCGACGTTTGCCGTGCCCGGTGCCGTTTTCCACACGATGCAGCAGATCGCCCTGGCTGACGATGCCTATCACCTGCCCATTGGCGCCGAGCACCGGCATGCCGCTGATGTGGTGATCGACGAATAGCTTCGCTGCGTCGTGGATGGTCATATCCGGTGTGGCGGTAATGACCGAAGAAGTCATGATGTCGAGCGCGCGCATGTTCTTCTCCTGTGCGGGCCGCGACGGGTCCTCATCGGTTGCACGCGTCGCGCGAGGTCGGCAGACGCACCGGGGGACAACGCCGCGGTGCTGAGGCGCCTTGAGTGTAGGTTAACTTTACCGGCTGGTATGCAACACAAGGCAGATCTTCCCGCTGCTAGTGGATTACGACAAAGTCGGCGCCGAACCATATTCAATACCTGATTAACGATAAGGTCGGTTTCAACCGGGATGTCGCTTAGTGCGATGCAGCAATATTCGAGGTCGACACGGAGTGTAGGCGGCGAGCTGTGCGCGGAATCACCCATGCGATTTCGGCATTCGTCGTCGCAGCGAGCGCTTCTGAATCGCTGTCCCGGCGCGGCTTCCTACCGCTGGCATTCTTTAAGCTTGAATTAAGCGACGCGACCTACGCTTCAAACCGTAGCGTGAGAGGAAAACGGCGCGACGGAGTGCACCTTTCCGCCGAGCTACGCATGTAACAACTCGGGCATCCCCGGCAGAAAGAGGTTGAGATGATGTACTTGATTACCGATCTGAAAATGGTCGAAAGCTACGGTCGCATCAAGGCTGACAGCGGCAATGATGCGCTGCATGAGTTTGCGCTCAGCAAGGGCTTCGTCGACCTGATGGAGCTTGCCTCCGCCCGGCCCGCGTTCGCCAACGACTTGCTCGCTGTTCAACTGCAATAAGGAGACTGACGTGGCCATAACTTTGGGGCAGGCGCTGGTGCACGCCGAGCAGCTGGAAGTCCACGGCGTGATTTCCAAGACGTCGCAGGCGCTCATCCGGCTGATGCAGGAGTACCGAGCCGTAGTCGGCGTGGAACAATACGAGCAGGTTATCGAGGAAGCGGGCCTGGCTCATCCGGAGCCGCAGTGAACCGCTTTGCGCATCTTGAACCAAGAAAAAAAGCACTACATATGCGTGCGGTGCCGGCGGGAATTTGTGCGCATTCTCGCCGACACTGAAACCGCCAAACCTCCAAAAGCCGCACTTTGCCGCTAAAAGATAAAACCGGTGTTCACGAACTTCGAGTGATGATTCGTGACAATCGTGTCGAGCAGCGTCTTGTTCAAGTCGGTCTCCTTGGCTGCGACCATGGACCGGATCGAGAACGCGCGCAACGCATCGGTGACCGATAGCGTGCCTTCCGCGGAATCCTTGCGGCCGGCAAACGGAAAGACGTCGGGACCTCGCTGGCACTGGCTGTTGAGATTGACACGGCACACCTGGTTGACGAGAGGGTCGACCAGCGAGCCAATCTGGGCGGCGTCGGTGCCGAAAATGCTGACCTGCTGACCGTGGTCCGAAGTGATGACATATTCGAGCGGTGTATCGATGTGATCGAACGGCACGACTGGGATAATCGGTCCGAACTGCTCTTCACGGTAGAGCATCATCCCTTCCTTGACGGGGTACACCACGGCCGGATAGAAAAGCGTTTTGCAGAACACGCCACCACCTTCATTCACGACCGCCGCGCCTTTCGCTTTCGCATCGTCAATCGCCTGAGTCATGTAGGCTGTACGATGCATGCCGGGCAGCGGTGTAATGGACACACCCTTTTCCCACGGCATACCAACCTTGAGATTCTTGAGCGCTGCGTTGAAGCGTTCTAGAAACGTATCGACGATCGAGCGGTGCACCATCAGGATCTTGAGCGCTGTGCACCGTTGACCATTGAACGACAACGTACCGAGCAGACATTCTTTCACGGCGAGGTCTATGTCGGCATCTGCCAGCACGATCGCGGCGTTTTTGGCGTCAAGGCCGAGAACGGCGCGGAGCCGATGCGACTTCGGGTGCTGCTTTTTCAGATGGTCTGCAACCTTGCTCGAGCCGATCAGGGCAAGCACGTCGATCTTTCCCGAGGCGAGCATGTGTGGCACGACCACCGCGCCCGGTGCATAAATCGTGTTGATGACGCCCTTCGGAAAAGCGGAGCGGAATGCCTCGAGCAGCGGGAAGAACAGTAGCGTGCCATATTGGGGCGGCTTGAATACGACGGTGTTGCCCATCAGCAATGCGGGAATGAGCGTCGCGAACGTTTCGTTCAGCGGATAGTTGTAAGGCCCCATGCACAGTACGACGCCAAGCGGTGTGCGGCGAATCTGGCCGATGGTGCCCTCGGCGATGACAAAGCGCGAGTTGCTATTGTCCAGCTCCTTTAGCGCCGAGATCGTGTCTTGCATATAGCTGATGGTGCGGTCGAACTCCTTCTGTGAATCGGCAAGGCTCTTGCCGATTTCCCACATGATCAGATTCACAATCTCATCGCGCCTGGCCGCCATCAGACGAATGAAGTCCTGCATGCAACCGATGCGCTGCGCGACCGTCATCGTCGGCCACTCACCGCGGCCGTGGTCGTAGGCTCGCACGGCGGCGTCGAGCGCGGCATCGCTCTCGACTTCGCCCATGACGGGATAACTGCCGATTACGACCTGTTCAGCGTCGCCGGAGGCTTGTCGCACGCAGACCGGAGATAGCACGGTCTTGCAGTTTCCATCCCATGCCTTCAGTTCTCCATCGACGAGCGAGACGCGCTGATGAATGGGCTCCGCCAGGCGGGCGGTCTCTGGAATATCGTCGGTGACTGGAAACAACTGCCGGAGGTTTTCGAAGTCGATACTTGCCACGTTTCGCTCCCATGTTCGTGCAGTACGCGGTACGCGCAAGACACAGACAGAAGCATAGCCAATGGAGGCAGAGTTGGAGCCGAACGGTGTCCAACATCAATCAGGAGCGGCGGAAGCGTCCTGGAAACCGGATTCGATGAGATTCATCATCGTGGTCTGCAATTCGACCAGCGGCGTAGCAGTCACTGCAGTCGCTACCCCGTCGGATTTCGGGAGCAGTCCAACGAATGCCGCAATGCCGGTTCCGCATGCCCCTATGAGTAGGGCGGCAGCCAGTACGGCTACACTGCCGCGCACCGCTTGCCTGGGAACGAAGTCCGCAAAACATCGCATGATGGCTATCTCCGATTGACGCAGCTTCTGCAAGCAAAGGATGTGCCGACGCAGCGGGCTGCCAGGCAAGCGTGCCGCTGGAAGGCTGCGTACGCGTTGGCTGCTCGCGCGACAGCGGCAACGTGGATTCGATGGTGGGATTCACCAGACAGTTTGAGCGGGCAAAGACGGTCCGAAACCAACACGTTCGCGCGGAGAATCGGGCGCTTCGACCTTGACGGCGACGCATGCAATATCCTGTGACAGGGAAGGACGGCAGCGAGTAAGCCTCGCGACAGTTCATTTATTGCGAAGTCCGACGCGACGCCTATGCGGCATGCGCACACGATTTACTGTTTCCTCCTACCGAACAGCTGTACTAACATCCAGTAACGGTTCGAGCACTGACGACCGGGCGGGGCCGGGAGGCAAATTGCCTCCTCCTGGAGGACCAAGATGAAACAAAACTCGTCTCGGGAAATCGTCGAACTGCTGACCAAAGTAGTCGGGCTGGCCGCCATGCATGTGCCGAGGGGGCAGACCCGCAGGAGTGCGTCGATAGCGATCGACCAGCTCGAAGAGATCAAGCGCAACGCGGCGTTTGCTCGCCAATATGAATCAGCACCGGAACCGCTACGCGAACTGGTGATGAGGCGGGCCGTAGAAGTCCATGACCTTGCGACTGCACAAGACTACGCGAGCGCCCTCAATGCCCTCAAAGCGGTAGTCGATTTCCTTTATCAACATCTGGTAGACGACTCCGGCTCAGCAACGCCACCGAGCAAACTGGCAAGCATTGATTTGAATGCCGTTCACAGGGCTCTTCAATTCGGAGGTCTTCCGGGACAGTCGCAGCAAGACCCCGATGACGACAACCCGCCGCCAGTGCGTCGCTGAACTTGCCAAGGATAATCGCCGATGCTCTCGGGCCTATCGAAACTACTGGACAAAGCATTTATCCTCGGCTTCTTTTTGCCAGCCCTGCTTGGCTTTACAGGTTTTCTCGCAGCTAATGCGGATATCCCGGTGTTTGGCGATTTGCTGAACAAAGCGACCTCGGACAGCGAAAAGGTCGGCGGCTTGTTTACTTTCCTCATAATCGTATGGGTTCTATCGCTGCTCTTGATGGTGCTGAACAACTGGTTTTATCAGGTCCTCGAAGGATACAAATGGCCATTCAATCGAGAGGCCTGGAAGCGCGATGAGCGCGACCGCCGCAATCGTCAGCTCGGCCTTATAGAACGCCTCCGTACCGAACTCGATACTGAGAACAGTACGATCGAGCGGCTCAAAGCCTCAAAGGAATCGTCGGAATACAGAAAAGCCGAATTGAACAGAGCCACCGTAAGGGCGAGGCTGTATCGCACTCAGGAGCGCAACGCGCGTGATTTCCCTCGCTATGAAAACCTCGTTCTTTCTACGGCCTTTGGGAACACGTTGCGTGCATTCGAGGGTTACTCGAGCGAAGTCTACAAGGTCGACAGCATATTCGTCTGGCCGCGTCTTCTTGCCGTGATCCCAAAGGACTATCAGGCAATCATTGCGGACGCGAGAGCTCCAGTTGACTTTCTGGTCGGACTCGTCGTTCTGGGTTCATTTACGTCCATCTTTACGTTCGTGCGAGCGCTTGACATCTGGCTTGCGGACGGGCTGGGCGGCAATTACGTGTTAGCCGATCTTTTGCAGAATGCCGCGATTGCGGCCGCTATTGCGGTAATCGCGTATCGGCTGGCGATTCTTGAGGCAAGAAGCTGGGGCGACGTTGTCAAATCGGCGTTTGACCTTTATCTGCCGGCACTCGCCGAGCAGTTAGGTTTCGTTCTTCCGACGTCCCAGGCCGCGCAGCAGGAGTTTTGGGCCGCATGGAGCACGCAGTTCCGCTTTCATGCACCGGCAAATACCGCGTGGTGGACACGTGTCCAGCCGGCGACGCCACCAGCAACGACCCAGGCGGATTGGGAGGCGACTGACTCCGCAGGCGAAAGCGACGAGATGCGCGGAGGTTGAGAGGCAACTGCGCTGCCTTTTATTCAGCCTGGAGTTGCGTGCACCATGACACCACAGTTCGATACCGATTTGCGGACCAGACTGGTGAGAGTCTACGGTCGTGTGCAGGGGGTAGGTTACCGGCAGGCTTGCATCGAGGAGGCCACGGCTCGAGGGATCACGGGTTGGGTGCGCAACCGGATGGATGGTTCGGTCGAAGCTGTGTTGCAAGGGCGCGCTGAAGACCTCGAGCGAATCTGCGACTGGCTGGTCGACGGTGCGCATGGAGCGCTGGTGGACCGCCTGGAAATCAAGGAACTGTCGCCACCGGTAGCCAGGTTCGATGAATTCAAGCTGGCCGCGACGGTCTAGTTCGGGTCACGCTACGAGTCCACGCCGTCGGACATGAACGCTGATTCTTCGAGCGCCCTAAGGCTTGACCGCGGAGGCCAGAACGCAGCTCATCGGAAGCCGCAGGTCCCCGTTATCGCTGCGATACGCCTCTGCGTCGCGTGCGACGGCCCGTTCGATAGACGCCAGCGCGGCCGGCGTTTGCGCGTGTAGCAACGCGGAAAACCGCACGCCGCCGCGCAGGAGTGCATGAAAAGGTGTATTGGGAGCATGAAGCACGAGCGTGAGGTCCAACTGCCGCATCTCGGGTTGGACGAACCCGGCATCGAGCAACATGTGCTTCGATTCCTGCCAATCGCTGAACCGGAAGAGGGCTGGTCCCGGCGGCAGGGGCACATCGGTCGTCCCGTGCTGCTCGATTGCCTTCAACACCATGTCGAAGGCCACCGCCTTGTTCGGTGTCGCCCATTCCGTGAAGGCAATTCTGCCATCGGGTCGCAGTACACGAAGCGCCTCCGCGAGTGCGCGCTCGGGGTGCGCGAAGTGCAACATTCCGAAGCTGATCCCCACAGCCGAGAAGCTTTCGTCGGGAAATGGCAAATCCTCCGCGTCGCCGACGCGGAACTCAAGTGCCGGAAAGACGCGTCTCGCCTTGTCGACCATCGCAACCGAGAAATCCACGCCAGCGACATCCGCGCCGCACAGTGCGGCGGCCGCCGCGAGGTAGCCGGGGCCGCATGCGACGTCGAGAAAACGCGCACCCCGACCAATGCAGAGGGTCTCGAGAATTGCCTGGTTAGACTGCGCGGTCAAATCACCGAAATACTCATGATAGGCCTGCGCGACCCGCTCCCAACCTTCATGTTCGAAGGTGCTGAAGTCGAGTTGTCCCATGCTTACCCCCACCGGTTTTACACGTGTGCAACTTGTAGCGCACGACTATGTTCCTCGGAATCCGTAGGTCTGGCTATCGGGGAAACAATTCAGGCGGGCGACACAGCAAACAAACGGATGTGTGGTGCGGCGCACAACTAGCGTCGTCTAAAGCCGCCAGACTTTCGCGCGCGTCGGCGCCGGCTGACGCATCCCGACGAACCGGCCGGCCTGGTTTCCGTGCAGCATCTTGCATTGCAGCGCCAGGTCGCGAACCGCCTCACTTGAGCTAGACTGGCTCGAGCAACCGGAAGGAGACCCAGGATGATACGCAAGACGCTTAATGCCTCGCAGCTTCAGCAGGAGGTCAATCGGAGAATTCATCGACTGCAGGAGATCGTCGATGATGGCGTGAAGATTCGCGTGCCGCGGCCGCAGTTGCAAGAGCCTGACAAGACAGGCTGCAACTGGAACATGACCCACTTCGGCAATGCGATTGGCTTCGAGCGCGACATCGAGGGCGTACTGAAGGCCATGCGTGCGGAATACAACCTCAGTACCGAAGTCAAGGACACCGGCAATCCGTTCGGTGACTAGCCGCGACACACACCGATTCCTTGTTCGTTATTGATCGCGTGCGCATGTTGGAAACGGGAATGGCAACGCACGCCCGCAACGCGTCGTTACAACCAGCGCGGGTCGCGCGTAAACGCGACGGTCAACCAGCGGTCCGGGCCCGACTCACCGATCGCGCGCGAGATTCTGTCGCGGATATGATCGAGTTGGCGCACGCCGGCGTGCTCCATCGCCTCGGGCAACACGATATGCACCTCGACGAACAGGCCTCGGCCGACGCGTGTCGCGTAGTGCGAGTGCTTGACGAAGCCATAGTCGGCGGTCAGTTGTTGCATCAGGTCGCGCAACTCGTGCTCCAGATCCGGCGGCGTGATCAGCAACACTTCCTTGACCGCGCCGATCACGGTTCCGATCGGCATCGGGATCAGCACGAGAGTTAGCAGGGCCAGCACGCCGGGGTCGATGTACGGCGTCAGGTGGCTTTGTCCGATGCGTTCGAGCAGCCATGCGATCGAAAACGCCAGCAGCAGCGCCGAGCTGATGCACGCCGACATCAGCCAGCTCTTGATGTCGAGGCCGATCAGTTCGGAGTCGATCACGCGATTCACGCGCCGTTCGCGCCAGAACATGAAGAAGCAAAACGCGGCGACCACCACGGCGTAGAAGACCCCCCAGCCGAATTCGAGTTCGCGGCCGCCGTCGAGCAAGCCTTTGACCGCGTTGATGAAAGCGTAAAAGCACAGCACCGCCAGCAGACTGCCGTTGAACACGAGCACGAGCGGCTCGATGTGCCAGAAGCCGTGCTGGAAGCGTCGACTGCTCTCCTGTTGAAGCAGGCGGGTGACGAGCAACGACAGGCTGCACATCGCGGCGTCGAGCGCGGAGAACATGCCGTCGAAGATGATCGCCAGCGAGCCGCTCAGAATCCCGACCGCGATGCCGAGTCCGGCGATCATCACGGTGCAAAGCAGCGACTGCTTGAGGATGCGTTGTTCGAGGTCCGTTGCTTTCATGATCCGAGTAACCGCCCGTGGCTGAAAGACGTTCAGAGGTGAGGGGAGTATATCGGGCGCGTATGCCCGGAATGTCGCGGCCACGCGCGAGCGCGCCGCAATTCGTCGGTAGCGGCCAACGTCGCGGGCCCGGTGCTCGATACGGCTAGCCAAAGCTATTCCAACGGCTTGTCCGCGCACCCCCGCCCGCGCCACATCCGCGCGTCTACCCGGGCTTGTCCTGGGGTGCCTCCACGCGCATCCAATTCACCCCATCCGCATCCCGCCAAGCCTTGCCCACGCTCGCCGACGCGCTATCCCTCGCGATTATTTGCGATTCACGAATACCGCATTCGCCGCTTGTCCCGTACCTGAGCCGCCGCACTTGGGCCAATCTTGGCCGCGTCGCTGCCGCATCGACGAAGCGCGGCACGACCCCCGTTGCTGAATTCGACGAACCCGGCGGCGCGCCGCGGCGCCAGCGAATGCCGCGCGCGCGCCAAGCGGCCGGACCACGGAGACATGGAGACACAGATGAAATCGAACGACTGGGACGTGGCCTACGAATGGAAGGCCGTCGTGCTGCTGGCCCTCGGCTTCGGCCTCGTGGGACTCGACCGCTGGCTGATCGCGCCGCTCTTTCCGGCCATCATGAAGGACCTGCATCTGACCGCGCAGGACGTCGGCAACTGCATCGGCATCCTCGGCTTGTCGTGGGGCATTTTCGCGGCGCTGATGGGCGGCATCTCCGACAAGATCGGGCGCCGCAAGGTGCTGATCCCGGCGATTCTGGCGTTTTCGCTGCTGTCCGGTTTCTCCGGACTTGCCGGCGGCCTGATGAGCCTGCTCGCGGTGCGCGCATTGATGGGCGTCGCCGAAGGCTCGTTCTGCCCGACCAGCTTCGCCGCGACCGCCGATGCGTCGCATCCGAAGCGCCGCGGTTTCAATCTCGGCCTGCAGCAAAGCGGCTTCGCGCTGTTCGGCCTCGCGCTGTCGCCGATCATCGCGACGCAGCTGCTCAGCGTGGTCACGTGGCGCTGGGTGTTCGCGCTGGTGTCGGTGCCCGGGCTGATTCTCGGCGTGCTGATGTTCTTCGTGATTCGCGAACCGAAAGCCGCGCCGCAAGCTACGCCAAAGCGGCCCGCCTGCCCGGCCGAACGCGGCAATTGGCGCGACGTGCTGAAGAGCCGCAACATCCCGATCGCGATGGCCGCGCTTTTCTGTGCGATGACCGGCGTGTTCGTGCTCGGCGCGATGCTGCCGCTGTACCTGACCGAGTATCTGTCGCTCGACACGCAGCGCATGGGCGTCGTCGTCTCGGCGATCGGCTTTGGCGGCTTTATCGGACAGTTCGGTTTGCCGGGGCTGTCGGATCTGACCGGGCGGCGCGTGGCAAGCATCGTCGGCTTCGCCGGCACCGCCGTGATGCTGTACCTGTTCCGCGGACTCGGTGCGCAGCCGGTGCAGCTGTTCGCGGTGCTGTTCGTCGCGTCGTTCTTCACGCTCGGACTCGTGTCGCTGCTGTCCGGTCCGGTTGCGACCGAAGCTGCGCCGATCGGCATGATCTCGACGTCGATCGGCATCGTCGTCGGCGCGGGCGAGATTTTTGGTGGCGGCATCGCGCCGGCATTGGCGGGCTTCGTCGCGACGCACTTCGGCATTCAGAACATCCTGTGGCTGCCGATCTGCGCGGTGCTGCTCGGTATCGGCGTGAGCCTGCTGCTCGAGGAAACCGCGCCGGCCCGAGTGCGTCGTCAGCGGCTTGCGCCGTCGCTCGACCTGCCGGCCAGCGAGCAACCGGAATGATGCGCTGCAACCGGTCGGCGCAGCGCTCGGCAACGAGGCCGTTGTCGCCGACCGGGCGGCGCGTTCACGCGCCCCAGCCCAGATACACTGACAGGCTGGACGAGTGGACAAGGACCCAGCATGGATCGTTTTCTGAGCATCGAGGCCTTCGTACGCGTGGCCGAGACGAGCAGCTTCGCCGAAGCGGCGCGGCAGTTGGGCGTGACGAGTTCGGTGATCACGACGCGCATCCAGCAGCTGGAGAAGTTCGTCAACGCGCCGCTCTTTCATCGCAGCACCCGGGTCGTACGCCTGTCCGAAGTGGGCGAGGCGTTCTATCGCGAATGCGCAGAGGTGGTCGGGCGTGTCAACGAACTGACCGACCAGATGCGCGAGTTGCGCGCGACACCGACCGGCCGCTTGCGCATCCAGATGCTGCCGGGTTTCGCGCTCGGCCACTTCGGCGCGCCGCTTGCGGAATTCAACCGACGCTATCCCGGCATCCAGCTCGATGTGATCGTCAACGACCGGGTGGTCGATCCGATCGAAGAGGGCTTCGACGTCGCTTTCCAGATCTTTCCGCCGATCGCCGAATCGCTGATCGAGCGAAGGCTGTTCAAAGTGCGGCGTCTGTTCTGCGCGACGCCCGCGTATTTGAAGGAGCATGGCGCGCCGCAGCATCCGCGCGAGTTGCTGCAACACACCACCGCGCTTTATTCGGGCTACCCGTCGCGCAATCGCTGGACCATGACGCACGGTGACGAGGTGGTCGAAATGGAGCTGCCGGGCATGATCCGTTCGAACTCGGTGCATCTGCTGCGCGACTATGCGCTGACTGGAGGCGGCGTCGTCTGTCTGCCGACGCTGGTCGCGAGCGCCGCGCTGCTCGATGGTTCGCTGGTGCCGATTCTGACCGGCTACACGCTGTCGCCGCTGAACTTCGCGGCCGTGTATCCGGCGACCCAACGACAGGCGCTCAAGGTGAAAGCGCTGGTCGAGTTTCTGGCCGAGTACCTGGGTCCCGAGCCCGCGTGGGACCGGCCGCTGATCGAGCGTGGCTGGGTGACGTGAGGCTATTCACGCGGCGATTATTTGCAAAGTCCGAATGCTGTAATCGCCCGATCGCCGGTTGTTGCCATCCTGTTGCGCTTCTAAAGTTGAATCAAACGACACCCGCTTCCAACCAGGAGACAGCAATGACCGAGTCGTCATTCCACACCGTCTTTGGCTCGCTCGACGGCTACCGCAAAGGCGAAATCGAAATCACGAGCGGCGAAGCGCGCCATTACGTGTTTTCCAACATCTTCGAAGTCGCTTCCGGGTCGGCGCCCTACGAGAAGGTCGTGGTCGGCAAGAACCTCGACTACGTGATCGAGGCGCTGCGCACCGAAGGCCAATCGCAATGGTTCGCCTGCGCGCACGACGAGTTCGCGATCCTGATGGACGGCGAAGTACGCATCGATTTCATCAAGCTCGACAACCCGCCGAAGAGCGGCACGGGCACCGTCGCAGCGGGCGCGCAACCCGCCGGCCGCGCGATGGGTTACGTGGTGCTGCGTCGCGGTCATCAGGCATTGCTGCCGGCCGGCTGCGCATATCGCTTCACCGCGCAGAAACCCGGCGTCGCGCTCGTGCAAACGATGCTCGGCGAACTGTCGGTGGAGAAGTGGGCCGACATCTGCCTGCACTGATACGCAGAACATGCACCCACCCCGCAACTACGTTGCATGGGACCAGAGTAAGCGCTAAAGCGCCAACTCTGGTCGACATAGGAGACAAACCATGGCATCCCTCGAAACCCTCGATCACCCGGCCGGCTTCGCCGCCGACACCGTGCGCGCCAGCGAACCCGACGCGGTCACCGGCTATCGCCGCTTCACGCTCGGCGCGTTCGAATTCCTGCGCGACGAGTACTTCGTCAAGATCAACTGGCCCGCGAAAGGCCAGACCCGCACCCATGCGGTGCCGGCCGATGCGTTCCTGCGCGCGATGATGCGCGACGTCGCATGGGGCTTCTTCTACGGCTGGGTTAATTTCGACCAGGTGTTCGGCACGCGCAATCACTACGGCAAGGTCGACGTGTATGCGGGTTCGTTCAACGGCATCATGAAGGACGCGGGTGTCGATTACATGGAGACCTTCGAGACGCCGACGATCATGGCGACCTTCAAGGCGATCCTGCACGACTGGACCAACGAAGGCTTCGACCCGTTCGCGGCACCCGAGGAAACCGGCACCGCGTTCGGCCGCAAGCATGGCGACAACGATGCCGCGATCGAGCGCACGCGCATCGCGACGCGCCGCATGCCGGGCCTCGAAGGCGACTCGCCGCTGCGCGATGATCTGCCGGTGAACCGCGCGTTCACCGACGTCACGCAGGACGATCCGGAGGTGCATGTCGAGCCCGGCTTCGAGGGCCAGCTGCACGCGTTCAACCTGTTCAAGTATCTGTCGCGCTCGGACGTTACCTGGAATCCGTCGGTCACGTCGGTGTGCGGCCAGAGCCTGTTTTGCCCGACCACCGAGGAATACATCGTGCCGGTGTTTCACGGCAACGATCGCGTCGAGTGGTTCCTGTAACTGTCCGATGAGATCGTCTGGGACATCGGCGACAAGAACACCGGCGCACCGCGCGCGCGGATCACGATGCGTGCGGGCGACATCTGCGCGATGCCGGCCGATATCCGCCATCAGGGTTATTCGACCAAGCGCTCGATGCTGCTCGTATGGGAGAACGCGACGCCGAATTTGCCGAAGCGTTACGAAAGCGGCGAGCTGAAGCCGTACCCCGTCGATTTCTGAAGGCTCGATTCAAGAGCTCCGCGCCCGCATTCACCGAGGACCATTCATGCAAACCCAACTGTTCATCGACGGCCGCTTCACGGACGCCGTCGAAGGCGGCACGATCGACGTGCTCAATCCGCACGACGGCTCGCTGATCACACAGATCGCCGCAGCCACCGCCGCCGATGTCGATCTGGCTGTCGATGCCGCCGCGCGCGCGTTCCCGAAATGGGCCGCGCTGCCCGCCGCCGAACGCGGTCGGCTGCTGCTTAAGCTCGTCGACGCGATCGAGGCCAACGCGGAAGAACTCGCGCAACTCGAATCGCTCGACACCGGCCACCCGATCCGCGATTCGCGCTCCCTCGACGTGCCGCGCACGGCGGCATGCTTTCGCTACTTCGGCGGCATGGCCGACAAGCTGCAAGGCTCGGTGATTCCGGTCGAAGCGGGCTTTCTGAACTACGTGCAGCGCGCGCCGATCGGCGTGGTCGGACAGATCGTGCCGTGGAATTTCCCGCTGATGTTCACGAGCTGGAAGATGGGTCCGGCGCTCGCGGCCGGCAACACGGTCGTGCTGAAGCCGTCGGAGATCACGCCGCTGTCCACGCTGCGCATCGTCGAGCTGATGGCCGAGGTCGGTCTTCCCGAGGGCGTCGTCAACATCGTCGCGGGCTATGGTCATACGGCGGGGCAGCGGCTCGCCGAGCATCCGGGTGTCGGCAAGATCGCGTTCACCGGATCGACCGCGACCGGGCGGCGCATCGTCGAGGCCTCGCAGGGCAATCTGAAGCGTGTGCAGCTCGAACTCGGCGGCAAGGGCGCGAACATCGTGTTCGACGACGCGAACCTCGACGCCGCGATCAACGGCGCCGCGTGGGCGATCTTCCACAACCAAGGCCAGGCGTGCATCGCGGGCTCGCGGCTGATCCTGCACGAGCGCATCGCCGATCGGTTCCTCGAACGCTTCGTGTCGCTGGCGTCGTCGATCCGGCTCGGCGATCCGCTCGATGCCGACACCGAGATGGGGCCGCTCACGTCGAAGCAGCATCAGGAACGGGTGCTCGCGTTCGTCGACATCGCGCGTCAGCAGGGCGGTCGCGTACTGACCGGTGGCAGCGCGCCGAGCGATGCGTCACTTGCGAACGGCTACTACGTGCGCCCGACCGTCGTCGAGGCTGCGAGTTCGAACGACCGCGTCGCACAGGAGGAAGTGTTCGGCCCGTTCGTCACGGTGCTCCGTTTCCGTACCGACGACGAAGCGCTCGCGATCGCCAACGGCACCGACTACGGACTCGGCAGCGGGCTGTGGACGCGCGATCTGTCGCGCGCGCATTCGATGGCCGCCCGAATCCATGCGGGCATGTGCTGGGTCAACTGCTACAAGCGCGTCAATCCGGGCAGCCCGTTCGGCGGCGTCGGACAGTCTGGCTATGGCCGCGAGATGGGCTTCGAGGCGATGCACGACTATACGGAAGCGCGCTCGGTGTGGGTCAACGTCGACGGCAATGTGCCGCCGCACTTCAAGCGCTGAGGGCCGCATGGAGCGCTTCGTCTATCAGGGCACGCCGTCGCGTGTGGTGTTCGAATGGGGCGGGCTCGCGACGCTGCCCGCGGAGGTCGAGCGGCTAGGAGCCAGGCGCGCGCTGATCCTGGCGACGCCCGAGCAGCACTCGCTGGCCGAGCGGGTCGCGGAGGTGCTCGGCAAGCGCGCGGCGGGTGTGCATGCGCAAGCCGTGATGCACGTGCCGATCGAAGTCGCTCGCGCGGCGCGCGATGCGGCCGCCGCGCTCGATGCCGACTGCTGCGTCGCGGTGGGCGGTGGTTCGACGGTCGGCCTCGGCAAGGCGATCGCGCTCGAATCGTCGCTGCCGATCATCGCCGTGCCCACCACCTATGCGGGCTCCGAGATGACGCCGATCTACGGGCTCACCGAAGGGCGTCTGAAGCGCACGGGCCGCGATATGCGCGTGCTGCCGCGCACAGTGATCTACGATCCGTCGCTGACTTTGTCGTTGCCGGCGGGCATTTCCGCCGCGTCGGGCATCAACGCGATGGCGCACGCGGTCGAAGCGCTGTATGCCGAGGACGCGAATCCGGTGATCAGCCTGATGGCAGAGGAAGCGATCCGCGCGCTCGGCGAAGCGCTGCCCGCGATCGTGCGCGCACCGGACGATGCCGCCGCGCGCAGCAGCGCGCTGTACGGCGCGTGGCTCGCGGGCACCTGTCTGGGCGCGGTCGGCATGGCCCTGCATCACAAGCTTTGTCATACGCTGGGTGGCACGTTCAACCTGCCGCATGCGCAAACCCATGCGGCGATGCTGCCGCATACGGCACACTACAACCACGGCGCCGCGCCCGATGCGCTCGCGCGCGTTGCGCGCGCGCTCGGCGGCAAGCGCGAGGCCGACGCGGGTCCGCTGCTGTTCGAACTGAATCGCGCGCTCGGCGTTCCGCTGGCGCTCGCGCAGATCGGCATGCCCGAGCAGGGACTCGACGAAGCGGCCGATCTCGCGTGCAAGAATCCGTATGCGAACCCGCGTCCCGTGGAACGCGATGCGATCCGCGCGCTGCTGCAACGGGCGTGGCAGGGTGCCGAACCCGTCTGAGCGCCGGGCAACGCGGCGCCGCCAGAACAATCGATGGAGGAAGACATGTCGACAGACAGCAAAGAGGCCGAGCAGGCCCTGACCGAGCAGGTGGTAGCAAGCTTCGCCGGCACACCCGACGATCGGCTGCGCACGCTGATGCAAAGCCTCGTGCGGCACATGCATGCATTCGTGCGCGAAGTCGAGCCGACCGAGGCCGAATGGATGACGGCTATTCGCTTTCTGACCGACACCGGCAAGATGTGCGACGACCTCGTGCGCCAGGAATTCATCCTGCTGTCGGATACGCTCGGCGTATCGATGCTGGTCGACGCGATCAACCATCGTCTGGCGACGGGCGCCACCGACACTACTGTATTTGGCCCGTTCTACATTCGCGGCATGCCCGAGCGCGCGTATGGCGAGAACATCGCGTTCACGCCCGGCACACCCGCGCTCGTGCATGGGCGCGTGCTGTCGACGGACGGCGAGCCGCTTGCGAACGCGGTGCTCGACGTCTGGCAGACCGCCGGGAACGGCATGTACTCGGGGCAGGACACCGAGCAGCCGCACGGCAATCTGCGTGGACGTTTTCGTACCGACGCCGAAGGCCGCTACGCGATTTCGACGATCGTCCCGGTCAGCTATCCGATTCCGACCGACGGGCCGGTCGGCCGCATGCTCGAAGCGACCGGACGGCATCCGTGGCGGCCCGCGCATCTGCACTTCATGATCGACGCGCCGGGGCATCGTACGCTCGTCACGCATGTGTTCGATCGCGAAGACCCGTATCTGGGTTCGGACGCGGTGTTCGGCGTGAAGCCGTCGCTGATGGTAGATTATCGCGAGTGCCCCGCGGATCACGAACTCGCGCGCCGCTTCGGTTTCGATGGACCGTTCCGCGAAGCGCGCTACGACTTCATCCTCGATCGGAGCTGATGGCGATGGCACGTTTTTTCGCGGTATTCGCGACCGACAAGCCCGGCATGCGCGAAGTGCGCGAACGGGTGCGTCCCGTGCATCGCACGTGGCTGCGCGGCGGTACGCATCGCGGCGTGCTCGTGCGCCTTGGTGGTCCGACGCTCGCGCCGCAATGCGATGCGATGAATGGCACGTTGCTGGTCGTCGAAGCGGAGCGTATCGACGACGTGATGGAGTTCGTCAGCAACGATCCGTACATGCAGGCGGGACTGTTCGATTGCGTGGAGATTCGCCCGTGGGACTGGAGCCTCGGCAACCCGGAACGGAGAGTCTGAGCGATGAACGAAACGCCGCTATGTCCGCTCGCCGACGTGCCCGATGGCGGCGCGCGGGTCGTTGATGCAACGGCCGCCGGCGTGCCTGTCGTGGTGGTGCGGCGGGGCGAGCAGGTGTGGGCTTACGCAAACCGCTGTCCGCATTTTTCTGTGCCGCTCGATTTCGAGCCCGGCTATGTGCTGTGCTATCGATCGCAGGTGTTGATGTGCGCGCATCACAGCGCGTTGTTTCGCTTCGAAGATGGACGCTGTATCGAGGGGCCGTGCGCGGGGGCGAGCCTCGATGCGGTGAAGATTGCGGTCGATGGGGGCGCGTGGGTGGTGTTGAATCCGTAGCCGACGCGACTTCGCTCGATAACATCGCGCCGTCACGACAACGACCAGGGATCGACCTTGCCACCCTCGATCACGAAGTGCTTCGCATCGACGCTGGGCGCGAAAAGGCGCCAGTCCTCGTCATCTTCGATTCCGTCTGGAATCACCACAAGGCGATACCCTCGCGAGAACAAAACGACGATGCCGCCCGCGTCGTCTGCCGATGCGTCCGCGCACTTGAAAGGCTCTTGCGTTACGAGCATTTCGTGCAAGCGCCTGGCCGTGTCGTGCGCTTTTTCATCAGAGCCGCGCAGATCTTCCCGTGTTGCTACGGTTAATCCATCTCGCTTGATCTGCCAGGCACATTGCACGTGGAGCGCCCACGCTCCATCCTCGTGCTCTTCGCCCCCGAGCGTATACCGCCTTTGGGGACCAAACTGCATGGTGAGCATGTCTCCCGCATGACTGACCCAACTCACCTCGAGCCCAACAAGCACGGCAAGCCGCTTCGTAATTTCTGCCTTAATATCAGTCATCACCATCTCCGAACATTTCCCGCCCGCGCTCTAGCATCTCGTGATAGCCAAAGCCCTGTCTACTGGTTTCTCGATGAAGTCGCTGGGCTTGATCTTTATTCAGACCCAACGCTTTACAACGGCCTTGAACTGCCTGTTTTGCGCCTGATTGTTGCGCGGCGTACCTTCGCTACCCGCGACCTGCACCCCGTCACCATCCGGCATATCGGGCTGATAGTCGAACGGCTGTGCATTACCGAGGTTCTGCGGCACGCGCGGTCCGTTGCCATAGAGCGACCTTGGCATGTCCGCGCGGTCCGGTTGCTGCGCGCGCGCGGAGTCCGATTGTGAGGCCTTTTCCCGCTGCTCTCGTATCGCCTGCACGCACTTTCGCATCTCGTCCCGCTCAGGGACAAAGATCAGACTGCCGCCCTTCACCTCGTTGTACAGGGCTTTGGCAACCTCATCGTCTCTCATCCTGTACATATGAAAGCGGTTGTGACTCCGGCCGAGCATATCGCGCAACTCGTACGACTGGTGCGACAGCAGCATGGATGGGCTATATCGCAGCCACGCTGCGCGCGCTTCCTCCATGCCCTGCACGATGTCATCGTGCGACTCGCGGCGCACGCTCGCCGGCAATGCAAAATGGAACCACCGGTCGACGTCAAACAACCAGTTAGATTCGATGTGAAGGTTGAACGATCTGTAAAGACTGATCGAGAAGAAATGTCCGTGCCGCCTTTCACGGACCTCATGGAAAGAACCGAGGGAAAGTGAAGTCATCGCGCCTCACAGTCAGTCAAGGAGGCCCGATTGTGCAACAGGACGCCATCTTAAAAAACCTCATATTGAGTCTTGCAGGAGGCGCGCTGCGCGACCTGTCCAAAAGCTCCTTTTCGAGTATGTGGGCGTTCGTTGGCTCGCACCTGTCGCCGCATGTAAATTTGCGATTTGCGGGAGAAGGCCAGGGCGGATCGGGCATCGCTGCAAAGCTGGCAATACGTTGAAGCCCGGGACCGACCTCTCCCCCCGCAACCCGAGTCTCGACAGCAGCCCTCCAGTGACGTACCGTTATGGCCTCCCGCATCGGGCTCGCTCCGCCGGCCCGGGCAGATTTCCTTCATCGATAGACAGGCGCATGGATATTCGGGAATTAGCCAGAGAGCTCAAGCTGTCCATTTCGACTGTTTCGCGCGCCCTGAACGACGCCGACGAGGTCAGCGCCAAGACACGCGAACGCGTCCGCGCCGCGGCACTCGAACTCGGCTACGCACCCAGCAAGTCCGCGGCGAGTCTGCGCCGGGGCCGGCTGGACATCGTCGGCCTGATGCTACCGGTGCGACGTGAAGAAGAGACCTACACCCTCGGCATCTTCATGAGGCTGGCCGACGGATTGCAATCGGTTCTGTCGCAGCATGGCATGGACCTCGTCATGTACTCGAGCGAGTCCTGGGACGACGAGTTCGCGCGGCTGCGGCGCATCGTCGATCGCCGCCAGGTGGACGGCGTGATTCTCGCCGGCACGCGGCGGCACGACGAGCGGCTCGACTATGTCGCGAGTCGTAATTTTCCATTCGTCGCGTTGGGCCGCAGCGAGTCGGGCGGCGAGCACACGTGGATCGATCTCGACTTCGAAGCGGCCGCTGCCGCGGGTGTCGCTCGACTCGTGGCAGGCGGACATCGACGCATCGCGCTGGCGGTCCCCGACGGCGACGCCATGCAGGCGCACATCTATTTGCGTGCATGGAAGAAGGCGATGAAGAAGCACGGGCTCGAAGTGCCCGCGGGATACGTGCAGCGCAACCGGCTGTCCGAGCGCGGCGGGTATCTGGCGACCGAGGCGCTGCTCGCTCTCGACGACGCGCCGGACGCGCTGATGTTCCAGAGCGACTGCATGGCGATCGGCGCCTATCGGAAGCTTCACGAAATGGGCCAGGTGCCGGGCCGCGATCTGGCGATTTCGGCCGGGGTGCTGGCCGGCGAGGTGTCGGAATACCTTGCGCCGCCTTTGAGCGGGTTTACGCTGGATGCCCGTGGACTGGGCCAGCGCCTCGCACGAGCGCTGCTCGCCCAGCTTCCCGAGCTTGCCGACACCTATCGCGCCGAGCGCGAGCCGGTGCTGTGGCCGCTGGCCCTGCGCGACAACGACGACGCTGCGTCCCCGGCAGCCAGATAGCAATCGGCCCGCACGCATCGCGAGCTGCGTGCCACACGGTCCTCGCCGCGCCGGCGCGCATTGTGGTTTGCGCCAAATGCAGTTGCGATTTTCGTGGGCTGCTTGACGACACCTCCCGCCCGGACGATCATTCAAGCGGTTCCGGAAACGTTTCCGGAACTCCGGTCGCAACGGCGCGAACGAGCGTGCTGCTGCGCCCACCGAACGAGACGGCTCCCGCACAGCCCGACGAAGAAGAAACCTGGACAAAGCGCGGTCGCGGCGCGCAAAAACGGAGACAGCATGAAGAAGCTACTTGCCGCATCCGCGGCGATCGGTCTGGCATTCTCGCTTTCCTGCGCGCCGTTGCATGCGGCGTCGCTGTCGGTCTGGGCCGTGGACGAGCCCGACGATTACACCGCGAAGATGGCGCAGGAATTCGCGAAGCTGCATCCCGATGTCCATCTGCAGATCCGCAAGGTGGGCTTCGCTGCGCTCAACGACGAAACCATGCGCGCCGTGATGTCCGGCAACATGCCGGACGTCGTGCCGATCGACAACCCGAACACGGCGATGTTCGCTTCGAAGAATGCGCTGCTCGATCTCGGGCCATACCTCGCGAAGTCGAAGGTAATCGACGCTAAGACGATCTTCCCAGGGCCGCTGAAGAATGCCACCTGGAACAGCAAGGTGTATGCGATTCCGCGCGGCACGAACACGCTGGCCATGTACTACAACAAGGACATGTTCAAGGCCGCGGGACTCGATCCCGAGCACCCGCCGCAGACGTGGGACGAGCTGTACACCGACGCGCAGAAGCTGACCGACGCGAAGAAGGGCGTGTACGGGCTGGCGTTTTCTGCGATCAACACCGAAGAGGGCGTGTTCCAGTTCCTGCCGTTCGTTCAGGCGGCGGGCGCCGACTGGAACCGTTTGAACGATCCGGGCGCGGCTCGGGCGGCGGCCTTCTGGCAAAAGCTGCTGGACAACAAGGTCGCGTCGCAGGACACGCTCACGCATAGCCAGTCGGAGGCGGCCGCCACGTTCATCAACGGCAATGCCGCGATCGACATCGACGGTCCGTGGGAGCTGAGCGCCGTCGACAAGGGCGCCAAGTTCAAGTGGGGCGTCGCGCTGCTGCCGGTCGAGAAGGCGGGCGGCCCACGCGCATCGGCGCTGGGCGAGCAGAATCACGCGATCCTGCGCGGTGCGAAGAACCCGGATACGGCCTTCCAGTTCCTCGAATACATGTACGCGCAGCGCGACCGGAACTGGAACGACTTCGGCATGCAGCCGCCGTCGAAAGACACCGATACGCAGAGCCCGAAATGGCCGCAGGCGTATCAGGTCTTCAACGAGCAGATGCAGTACGCCCGTCCGCGCGGACCGAACCCGCAGTGGCCGAAAATTTCGAAGGCGATCTCCGATGCGATCCAATCCGTGATCACGCATCAGGCCACGCCGCAACAGGCGATGGCGGCAGCGGCAAAGACCGTGCAGGAAGTCCAGAACTAGGCATTGCGAAGGACCCGATCGAGGTGGCCGTGCGCCGGGTGTCCGGCGCCGGCCGCCCTCGGACACTGTCCCGTCTTCGAGCGATGAACGCCATGAACACACTGTCACGCCGCGCCCCGTCCGGCCAGGCCCCCGGGGTCTTGAGCCGCATTCCGCGCGCTCACGCCTTCGAGATCTCGCTGGCGGTGTTCGCCCTGCTGTATCTGCTGGTCTTTGCCGGGCTGCCGCTCGTCTACAACATCGTGCTGTCGTTTCAGCAGGTCGATCTGATGGCGCCTGCCACGTTGCTGCGTCCGTTCGTCGGACTCGCGAATTACCGCGATGTGTTCAGCCGTCCGGAGATGCATCAGGTAGCCGTGAACACGGCGCTGTTCGTCGGACTGTCGCTGACCTTCCAGGTGTCGATCGGCTTCCTGCTGGCGCTGCTGTTTGCGCAGGACTTCCCGTTCGCGAGCCTGATGCGCGGCCTGTTTCTCGCCGGATGGATCATGCCGGGGCTGGTGGTCGGCGTGATCTGGAAGCTGATCTTCGCCGGCGACTACGGTGTGCTCAACCATGTGCTGATGCAAATGCACGTGCTCGACGAAAAGATCTTCTGGCTGTCCGATCCTCGCTGGTCACTGTATGCCGTGATCGCAGCCAACGTCTGGCTCGGCGTGCCGTTCAACATGCTGCTGCTGTCGGTCGGGCTCGCGGCGATTCCGGCGGACCTGTACGAAGCGGCCGAACTCGACGGCGCGAACGCGCTGCAACGTTTCACCGGCATCACGCTGCCGATGATGAAAGCGACGCTGGGCGCGGTGATCGCGCTAGGCGCAATCATGACGATGCAGCAGTTCGACCTGATCGCGGCGCTGACTCAGGGCGGTCCGGCCAACTCGTCGCAAGTCGCGCAGTTCTGGTCGTGGCAGTTGTCGCTGCAGACATTCGAGGTCTCGGCGGGCTCCGCGGTCGCCACGATGATGCTGGTGCTCGTGCTGATCGTCGCGGTGATCTACGTGCGCTCGACGCGCAACGAAAGGATGGTCTGACATGAAGCGCTACGTGCTGTTCGTCATCGCGCTGTGCGTGACCGCGGTCTATCTGTTCCCGCTGTACTGGATGTACATCACGGCATTCAAGAGCGCGGGCGAGATGTTCCATTTCCCGCCCACGTTCTGGCCGCAGCATCCGCAGTCGCATCTGTGGCGGGTGTTCAGCGACAGCGGCATGGGCAACTTCCTGTGGAACTCGTTCGTGACCGCGTGCGGCACCGTGGCGGTGACGGTGCTGCTCGGCACGGGCGCTGCCTATGCGTTGGCGTTCGTGCAGAACCGCTGGACCAGCCTCGCGATCTTCACGGTGCTGGTGTTGCAGGCACTGCCGTCGAGCCTGATGGTGACGCCGATCTTCACGGCCTTCAAAAGCCTCGGTCTGCTCGATACCCCTCGCTTCGCGGTCGTGCTCGCGCAGATCACGAAAACGCTGCCGTTTTATATCGTGCTGTGCCGCCCGAGCTTCGTGCAGGTTCCGCGTGAGATGCGCGATGCGGCGCTCGTCGATGGTGCGTCGCCGATGCGGGCATTTTTTAGCGTGATTTTGCCGCTTGCGGTCAACGGCATTCTGGTCTCGGCGATCCTCGTGTTTCTGCAATCGTTCGGCGAGTACGTCTACGCCCGTTCACTGATTCTCGATGACCGTTACCAAACCGCCACGGTGGGCCTGTCCGCCTTCGTCGGGGCAACCAGGGTCGACTGGATCGGCATCATGACGTACTCGGCGATCTTCGTTACGCCCATCCTCGTCGTCTTCATGCTGCTGCAACGCAGGATCGTTGCTGGCCTGACCGCCGGCGCGCTCAAGTAACGCATACCTCTTTTTTGCCGGCGCGAGCCGGTCGGAGAATCGCTGTGGATCGCATACAGATCGAGCGCCTGAGCAAGAGCTACGGATCCCTTCAGATTTTGAAGGACATCGATATCAGTGTGCCGCAAGGGTGCTTCGTCGCGCTGGTTGGGCCATCGGGTTGCGGCAAGTCCACCTTGTTGCGCACTATCGCCGGCCTTGAGCAGATCACGGGCGGCACGCTGCGCATCGACGGCCAGGTCGTCAACGACGTGCCGCCGCGCAAGCGCGATGTCGCGATGGTGTTTCAAAGCTATGCGCTCTACCCGCACATGAACATCGAAAAGAACATGTCCTACTCGATGCGACTGCGACGCGCGGCGCCACATGCGATCCGGGAAAGCATCGACAGCGTGTCCCGTACGCTGGGGCTGGACCATCTGCTCGCGCGCATGCCGCGCCAGCTGTCGGGCGGACAGCGCCAACGCGTCGCAATGGGCCGTGCCATCGTGCGCAATCCGAAGGTGTTTCTGTTCGACGAACCACTGTCGAATCTCGATGCGGCGCTGCGCGTGCACATGCGCACGGAGATCCGCAAGCTGCATCAACGTCTCGGTGCGACCTCGGTATACGTCACGCACGACCAGATCGAGGCGATGACGATGGCCGATCACGTCGTCGTGCTGCGCGCGGGACAAGTCGAGCAACAAGGCGCGCCGCTGGTGCTGTATCACCGGCCGGCCAACCGGTTTGTCGCGGGCTTCATCGGTTCCCCGGCTATGAATTTCATCGAGGCCGTAGTCGGTCCCGACGGACACAGCGCGCATTTCGGCGGCGCGAGCGGGCAGACGCTCGCGCTGGGCCGCTCTCTGCCGGCGGGCACCGAAGTATGGATCGGCCTGCGCCCCGAGCATCTGCGTCTGCAGCGCGGCGCTGGAGGCCTGCGTGGCGTAGTCGACGTGGTGGAGTCCACCGGTTCGATGAGCTTCGTCACGGTGAAGCTCGACGGCGTTGCGGCGCCCGTGCTGGTTGCGCAAGCCGGGGTATGCGCGATCGAAAGCGGCGAGGCTTTGGGTCTCGACATCGCGAGCGAGCATGTCCACGTTTTCGACCGCAAAAGCGAGCGCGCGCTGTAGGCGAGCAGCAAGCGTTCCGCGATCGAGCGGAACCGGCAATGAATACCTTTCGAGAACGTATAAATGAAAATCAGCGATGGCAACTGGTTGATCCGCGACGGCCTGAACGTGTCGTATTCGGCCGCACCGCACAGCGTGGAGATCGTCGGCGACGAACTGCACGTGCGCGTGGCGCCGCGCGATGTATCGAACCGCGAACGGCAGCTCGATACCGGGCTCTTTACATGGCGCTTCTTTGCGCCGCAAAGCGGCGTGATTGGTGTGCGCATCGAGCACTTTTCCGGCGCGCTCGACCGCGGCCCGCATTTCGCGCTCAACCGCGAGCCTGGGGCCGTCGTAACCCGCAACACCGAGACCGAGGCGAGCCTCACCAGCGGCTCGCTGACGGTGCGCGTCGTCAAGTCGGGCGACTGGTCGGTCGATTTCCTGCGTGACGGCGAGCGCATCACCGGCAGTGGCTTTCGCGCGAGCGGCCAGGTCCACGATGCAAACCAGCACGGCGCCGCGTTCATGTTCGACCGGCTCGATGTGGGCGTCGGCGAAAACGTCTATGGCCTCGGCGAACGCTTCACCGCATTCGTGAAGAACGGCCAGGTCGTGGAGAGCTGGAACCGCGACGGCGGCACCGGCACCGACCAGGCGTACAAGAACGTGCCGTTCTACCTGACCAATCGCGGCTACGGCGTGCTGGTGAATCACCCGGAGAACGTGTCGTTCGAAGTGGCGAGCGAGAAGGTCGCGAAGGTACAGTTCAGCGTCGCCGGAGAGCGGCTCGAATACTACGTGATCGACGGTCCCACGCCGAAAGCCGTGCTCGAGCGTTTCACGCAACTGACCGGGCGGCCGGTGCTGCCGCCCGCGTGGTCGTTCGGCCTGTGGCTCACCACGTCCTTCACGACGAATTACGACGAAGCCACGGTGAACCACTTCATCGACGGCATGGCCGAACGCGGCATTCCGCTGCACGTGTTTCACTTCGACTGCTTCTGGATGAAGGCCTTCCACTGGTGCGATTTCGAGTGGAACCGCGAGACCTTCCCGGACCCGCACGGCATGCTGGCGCGGCTGAAGGCGCGCGGACTGAAGATCTGCCTGTGGATCAATCCGTATATCGCGCAGCCGTCGCCGCTCTTTGCCGAGGGCGTCGCGAAGGGCTACCTGCTGCGCAAGCCGAACGGCGACGTCTGGCAGTGGAACCGCTGGCAGCCCGGCCAGGGCATCGTCGACTTCACGAACCCCGCCGCGGCGCAATGGTACGCGGGCCACTTGCGGCGACTGCTGGAGATGGGCGTCGACTGCTTCAAGACGGACTTCGGCGAGCGCATTCCGACCGACGTGGTCTATCACGACGGCTCCGACCCGCAGAAGATGCACAACTACTACAGCTACCTGTACAACAAGGTGGTGTTCGACGTGTTGCGCGAGGTGCGCGGCGACGGCGAGGCGGTGGTGTTCGCACGCTCGGGGACCGTGGGCAGCCAGCAGTTGCCCGTGCACTGGGGCGGCGACTGCAGCGCGACCTACGAGTCGATGGCCGAGACCCTGCGCGGCGGCCTGTCGCTGGGCCTGAGCGGCTTTGGCTTCTGGAGCCACGACATCGGCGGCTTCGAGCACACCGCGCCCGCCGACGTCTACAAGCGCTGGTGCGCATTCGGGCTGCTGTCGAGTCACAGCCGCCTGCACGGCAGCAAGTCGTACCGCGTCCCATGGCTGTTCGACGAAGAAGCGGTGGACGTGGTGCGCCATTTCACCGAATGGAAGTCGCGCCTGATGCCGTACCTGTTCGACGCCGCGCAACAGGCCGTCGATCACGGTACGCCGGTGTTGCGTGCGATGCTGCTGGAGTTTCCCGACGACCCGACCTGCGACCATCTGGACCGCCAGTATCTGCTCGGCGACGCGCTGCTGGTGGCGCCGGTATTCAATGCCACGGGCGACGTGGACTTCTGGCTGCCGGCGGGGCGCTGGACTCATCTGTTCACCGGCGCGCAGGTCGAGGGCGGCAGGTGGGTGCGCGAGCGGCACGGCTTTCTGAGCCTGCCATTGTACGTGCGGCCGAATACGCTGCTCGCGATCGGGACCGAGAACCAGCGGCCCGATTACGACTATGCGTTGCGCAGCGAACTGCACCTGTTCGAGCTGGATTCCGGCAAATCGGCGAGCGTGACGTTGCGCGGCCCGGACGGTGCGGCGGTGACGAGCGTGAGCGTGACGCGCGGCGACCATACCCTGCGGATTCGTAGTCATGGCGTCAAAGCGAGATTGCCGCTGCTCTTACGGCAGTGGCCGGCGTTGCGCGACGCCGGCGGCCTCGAGGTGCGGTCACACGAGTCAGGCGTGATCCTCGTCTTGCCGGAGGGAGACGGCGAACACACGGTGCACCTGTGAACGGAGCGGAGACCAGCTGCGGGCCTGACTGCCCGTATTGAAATGGGTAGAAAAAATGGAACGACAGATTTCAAAAGCGCTGTTCAAGGCAAAGGCTTGCGAACTGTTCCGGCAAGTGGAAACACTAGGGGGCAGTGTGGTTGTCACCGACCACGGCAAACCTACCATCGAGATTCGACGCTACACCGCTGGCCACACGAATCCGCTCGACGTGCTTCGGTCCGGCATCGCCTCGTTCGATCCCGAACCGGCACCTGATTGCACTGCGCGATCGGCGAGGGCTCGATGATTGTGCTCGATACCGCTGCGCTGATCATGTGGCTGAGCGCTCACGACAAGCTGAGCGTCACGGCTCGCAAGGCGATCGACCGCGAAATGAATGCGGGCGAAATCGCCATTTCGATGATTAGCGTCCTCGAGGTAGCGGAATACGTCGAGGATGGCCGGCTCAAACTGTGTGTCGATACACGGCGCTGGTTGTCGACCTTGGCGTCGGTCGAGGGCCTGCGCGTGGTGCCGGTCGATATGGCGATCGCCGTCCAGGCCGCGGCGCTGCCCACCACGCTCACGTCGCATCAGCGGCTGATCGCATCCACGGCGATGGCGCTTGGCGGCACGCTGATCACGCCCGACGCGCGATTGCGCGAGTTCTCCTACGCGGGGGCAATCTGGTGAGTGGCGCAGTCGTTCCGCGGATGATTCGGGCTAAGGCACGAGACTGAACCACGCGCCATACTCTGCCGCCGCTACTTCAACCGCCCCGCCAGAAACTGCTGCAATCGCTCGCTACGCGGATTCGTCAGCACCTGATGCGGATGCCCTTGCTCCTCGATCTTGCCCTTGTGCAGGAACACGACATGATTCGACACGTTGCGCGCAAAGCTCATTTCGTGCGTGACGACGATCATCGTGCGGCCTTCTTCGGCGAGCGCCTGCATCACCCGCAGCACTTCGCCGACGAGCTCGGGATCGAGCGCCGAAGTCGGTTCGTCGAACAGCATCACTTCCGGCTCCATCGCGAGCGCGCGGGCAATCGCGACGCGCTGCTGCTGACCGCCCGACAGATGCGACGGATATTTTTTCTCCGTGCTGGCCGGCAAACCGACCTTGGTCAGATACTTGCGAGCGCGTTCCTCGGCTTCGGCGCGGCTCAATCCCAGCACGCTGATCGGCGCCTCGATGATGTTCTCGAGCACCGTCATATGCGCCCACAAGTTGAAATGCTGGAACACCATCGACAAACGCGTGCGCATCGTTTGCAACTGCTTCGGATGGGTCACGCGTAGCGAGCCGTTGCGGTCCCTGCTCGTGTTGATCTCCTCGCCGTTCAGCGTGATGCGCCCGGAGCACGGCGATTCGAGAAAGTTGATGCACCGCAGGAAGGTGCTTTTCCCGGAGCCGCTCGACCCGATGAGGCTAATCACGTCGCCCGCCTTCGCCTTCAGCGAGACGCCCTTCAATACCTCGTTGTCGCCGAACTTCTTGTGCAGGTCGTCGACTGTCAGCTTGTACATGCTCGTATGCTCCATCATGGCGCGAATGCGCTTTAATGCCCTTGCGGTTTCAGATAAGCCAGTAAACGGATTTCCATCTTGCGGAAGCCCCAGATCAGCGCGAACACGATCGCCGCATACAGGATCGCCGCGATGCCGTACGCCTGGAACGTCGCGTAGGTCGCGGAGTTGACGTCGCGCGCTACTTTCAGAATGTCGGGGACGGTCGCTGTGAACGCGAGCGTGGTCGCGTGCAGCATCAGAATCACCTCGTTGCTGTACGAGGGGAGGGCCCGGCGCAGTGCCGACGGCAGGATGATGCGCGTATACAGCTTGAACTTCGACATGCCGTAAGCCTGGGCCGCCTCGATCTCACCGTGCGAGGTCTCGCGGATCGCGCCCGCGAAGATCTCGGTGGCGTACGCGCATTCGTTCAGCGCGAACGCGAGCAGCGTGCAGTTCATCGCATTGCGAAAGAAGCTGTCGAGCATCGCGTGCGAATGGACGAAATGCAGACTGTAGAGCCCCGTGTAGATCAGCAGCAGTTGAACGTACAACGGCGTGCCGCGAAACACGTAGGTGAAAAGCCAGACGGGCCCGCAGATGTAACGGTTGCGCGACGCGCGGGCGATCGCGAGCGGCACGGCCAGCACGAAACCCAGCACGATCGATGCAACCAGCAACCACAGCGTGATGACGAGGCCGGTGTAGTTGAAGCCATCCGTGAAAATGTAGTTCTGCCAGTATTGACGAATCAGTTCGATCACAGCGCGGCCCTCCGTACGCCGATCGAGTAGCGCTTCTCGAGGCGGATCAATATC
Organism: Paraburkholderia sp. BR10923; assembly: GCF_040948765.1. Classification (NCBI taxonomy): domain Bacteria; kingdom Pseudomonadati; phylum Pseudomonadota; class Betaproteobacteria; order Burkholderiales; family Burkholderiaceae; genus Paraburkholderia; species Paraburkholderia sp. BR10923. The sequence continues at coordinate 65,141 of NZ_JBFPKO010000023.1, forward strand.
AGATTCGAAATGGTGGTGATGGCGAGGTAGATGGCGCCGGTCGCCAGCGTGAAGAAGAAGAACGACTGGGTGCTCTTGCCGGCGTCCTGCGATGCCTTCACGACGTCCGCGAGACCGATGATCGATACGAGCGCGGTGGCCTTCACGAGCACCTGCCAGTTGTTGCCGATGCCGGGCAGCGCGAAGCGCATCATCTGCGGGAACAGAATGCGGGTGAACACTCGGCGCGCGCTCATGCCGTACGCGAAGCCCGCTTCGATCTGCCCACGCGGCACCGACAGAAACGCGCCGCGGAAGGTTTCGGTGAAGTACGCGCCGTAAATGAAGCCCAGCGTGATCACGCCGGCGAGAAACGGATCGATGTCGATCTGCTCCATGCTGAACATGTCGGTCAGCTCATTGAGCCAGATCTGGATGCTGTAGAACAGCAACAGCATCAGCACGAGGTCGGGCACGGCGCGGATCAGCGTCGTGTACATCGTGCCGATGCGCAAAAGCACGCGGTTGGTCGACAGCTTTGCGGCCGCGCCGAGAAGTCCCAGCGCGAACGACGCCGCGAGCGACAGCACCGCGAGCTTGATGGTTACCCACGTGCCCGCGAGGAGCAGCGGACCGAAGCCTTGAAACAGCATGGGAGTGTCCTTGTTGAAGGAGCGACCCGCGCGCATGCGCGCGGGGCCTGGCGATCGGGTGGAGCGGGCCCGTGATGTTGTGCGCGGGCTTAGCCGCCGTACACGTCGAAGTCGAAGTACTTCTGCTCGATCTTCTTGTACGTGCCGTCCTTGATCATGTCGGCGATCGCCTTGTCGACCTTGATCTTCAGATCTTCGTCTTCCTTGCGCATGCCGATGCCCGCGCCGTTGCCGAGGATCTTCGGATCGTCGATGTTCTGGCCGACGAAGGCGAAGCCTGCGCCGCGCGGCGTCTTCAGGAAGCCCTGGTCAGCCTGCACCGCGTCCTGCAACGCTGCGTCCAGACGGCCCGACTGCAGGTCGGTGTAGACCGCGTCCTGGTTCTGGTACGGCACGACCTTTACGCCCTTCGCCTCCCAATAGGTCTTCGCGTAGGTTTCCTGGATCGTGCCCTGTTCGACGCCCACCGTCTTGCCCTTCAGCGAGTCGGCGGTCGGCACGATACCCGAGCCCTTCTTCGCGACGAGTCGCGTCGGCGTGTTGAACAGCTTCGACGAGAAAGCGATCTGTTCAGCACGTTTCGGCGTCATCGACATCGACGACAGCACGCCGTCGAACTTCTTCGCCTTCAGTGCCGGAATCATGCTGTCGAAGTCCTGCTCGACCCACACGCACTTCGCATTCAGACGACGGCAGATTTCGGTGCCGAGATCGACGTCGAAGCCGACCAGCTTGCCATCGGTCGCTTTCGATTCGAACGGCGCATAGCTCGCATCCACGCCGAAGCGGACTGTGGACCAATCTTTGGCGAAAGCGCCGGTGGCAGCGAGCGCGAGGGCGAGGGACAAGGCAAGTTTCTTCATCAAAGTCTCCGGGAGGGATGCAACGAGTGCGATGTTGTATAGACAAATTATCCCGTACGGCCGATGAGCGGCAATCAGGGTTAGTGCTTACGCGCACCCAGGAGGGGAGACCGAAAATAGGAGCAAAGGCCTTTACAGACAAGCTTTTAAGGCTGATTGAAAGGCCGCGGGCTCAGCCGGAATTTTCGCGTATACCCGCGGTCTATACCGTGATGACGAGCTTGTCCATACAACTTGGTTACGGCGACGGCCGCATGGACGTCTAGCCGCGAACCGCGCGATCCGCGCTACTGATGCGAAGGCGGTAGATAGGTCATGTGCTGTTCGTTGTACAGCGCGTAGATCAGTTCCTGCATGCGCTGGATGTCGGCCGATTCGTCGAGCATGCGCATGCTCATGATGATCGGCGACACGAGGTTCTCATCGTCGAGATCCTTATAGGCGATGTCGCCGCGCTGCAAGCCGTAAACGCTCGCCGGCACGATCGAGATGCCTTCGCCCGCGGCGACGAGGCCGAGCGCGATCTGCAACTCGCGCGTCTCGTAGAGCCGCTGCGGCTTCAGCCCGCGATCGTGAAACGCGGCCAGCACCTGGTCCGCGTAACTGGGCCGAGGCGCCTTCGGAAAGATGATCAGCGTTTCGCTGGTCAGGTCGTGCATTGACAGCACCGGCTTCGCGTCGATCAGCGGATGGCCGAGCGGCAGCGCGACGATCATCCGTTCTTCGCGCAGCACGACGCGCCGGATGCTCGGGTCTTCGTGACGAATGCGGCCGAAGCCGACGTCGATGCGGCCTTCCTTGAGCGCCTTGATCTGATCCATCGTCGACATCTCGTGCAGGCTCAGCTCGACGGTGCTGTTCTCGGTACGAAAGCGCCGGATGATTTTCGGCAGCATGCCGTACAGCGTCGAGCCGACGAAGCCCACGGACAAACTCCGCTCGATCTTGCCGACGCGCCGCGTCATCGCCTCGATTTCCGTCGTTTGCGCGAGCAACTGCACCGCGTGCGAATAGAAAAAGCGGCCCGCCTCGGTCAGCTTCAGCGGCCGCGAGTTGCGCTCGAACAGCTGCACGCCGAGCGTGTCTTCGAGCTGCTGGATCTGCCGGCTCAGCGGCGGCTGCGCAATATGCAGACGTTTGGCGGCCTTGGTGAAGTTGCATTCCTCGGCAACGGCCACGAAGTAGCGCAGGTGGCGCAATTCCATAAAAATACCTTCTAAGTATCGCCGCGATACTAAATCAGTGTTGGACGATGCAAACGGCGTGCAACTATCCTTCAGTTACCGTAGACGCCCCGCAAAATTATACCTCCCGAGCATTGACAACTCGGCCCGGTCTGAAGCGTCGGTCGGCCCCACGGAGACGGCGCAGGCAAATCCTCGCGCATGGGATCCAAGACTTAGAAAGAGTTCAGGAGCAGCAATGAAACACGCTGAAATCGAAACCCTGCCGAAAGGGTCGTCCACCGATATCCCGCCTCTCGTGCCGAAGGTCGAGCCCTTGCGCGCCGCGACCTGACGCAGCCCCCGGAGGGGCACCGCCTCCACTTCCCGACGTGAAAGACCAACCGGCCAGCCGGCCTCCCGGCAGGCAGGCCGCTCCCTACACGCGTGCTTCGCACGCATACCGACAGTCCGCACCAGGAGACACGCATGATTCCGATCTACCCGGATCACACTCCACAATTGAAGAACATCGACGACTTTCTCGTCGAAGACCGCGAGCGCGGCGATTACCGCCTGCATCGCAGCGCGTTTACCGACGAGCGTCTGTTTGAACTCGAAATGCAGCACATTTTCGAGGGCAACTGGATTTATCTCGCGCACGAAAGCCAGATTCCGAACAACAACGACTATTTCACGACCTACATGGGCCGGCAGCCGGTCGTGATCGCGCGCAACCGTCAGGGCGAGCTGAACGCGTTCATCAATTCGTGCACGCACCGCGGCGCGATGCTGTGCCGTCACAAGCGCGGCAACAAGGCCACCTACACGTGCCCCTTCCACGGCTGGACTTTCAACAACAGCGGCAAGCTGCTGAAGGTCAAAGACCCGTCGGAAGCGGGCTATCCCGACTGCTTCAACAAGGAAGGCTCGCACGATCTGAAGAAGCTCGCGCGCTTCGGCAACTATCGCGGCTTCCTGTTCGGCAGCCTGAGCGATGACGTGCCGCCGCTGGAGACGTTCCTCGGCGAGGCGGCGCTCATCATCGACATGATCGTCGACCAGTCGGAAGACGGACTCGAAGTGCTGCGCGGCTCGTCGACCTACACGTATGAAGGCAACTGGAAGCTGACCGCGGAAAACGGCGCGGACGGTTATCACGTGTCGGCCGTGCACTGGAACTACGCGGCGACGACCAATCATCGCAAGGAAGAAAACGCGCGCGAAGACAAGATCCGCGCGATGGATGCGGGCAGCTGGGGCCGTCAGGGCGGTGGCTTCTACGCGTTCGAGCACGGCCACATGCTGCTGTGGACGCGCTGGGCGAATCCCGAAGACCGTCCGAACTTTAGCCGCCGCGAGGAATTCGCCGCGCGCTGCGGCGCCGAGCGCGCTGACTGGATGATCCAGAACTCGCGCAACCTGTGCCTGTACCCGAACGTGTATCTGATGGACCAGTTCGGCTCGCAGATTCGCGTGCTGCGGCCGCTGTCGGTCAACAAGACCGAGGTGACGATCTACTGCATCGCGCCGAAGGGCGAGTCCGACGAAGCGCGCTCGCGCCGCATCCGTCAATACGAGGACTTCTTCAACGTGAGCGGCATGGCCACGCCCGATGACCTCGAGGAATTCCGCGCCTGCCAGTTGGGCTATGCGGCCCGCGCGGTCGAATGGAACGACATGTGCCGCGGTTCGAAGCACTGGATCGACGGCGCCGACGAAGCCGCGCAAAAGATCGGCCTGAACCCCGTGATGAGCGGCGTGAAGACCGAAGACGAAGGCCTCTACACGGTGCAGCACCGCTACTGGATCGACACGATGAAAAAGGCGCTGAACGCGCCGGGGAGCCGCGCATGAGCAACATCGCCATCACCGATATTCAGGCTTTCCTGTTCCGCGAAAGCCGCCTGCTCGACGACGAGCAATGGGACGAATGGCTCGCCTGCTATCACCCGGACGCGTCGTTCTGGATGCCGTCGTGGGACGACGAGGACAAGCTCGTCACCGATCCGCAGCGCGAGATTTCGCTGATCTATTACCCGAACCGCCAGGGCCTCGAAGACCGCGTGTTTCGCATCAAGACCGAGCGTTCCAGCGCGACGATGCCCGATACGCGCACGAGCCACAACGTCGCGAACGTCGAAGTGGAGAGCGCGGAGAGCGGCGTGTACACGGTGCGCTTCAACTGGCACACGCTGAGCCATCGCTACAAGACCAACTACAGCTACTTCGGCATGTCGCGCTACGTGATCGACTTCACCGGCGCCGAGCCGCAAATCCTGAGCAAGTACGTCGTGCTGAAGAACGACTACATCAATCAGGTCATCGACATCTACCACATCTAGCCGGTGCGGTTGCAGGAGACAGGTCATGGAACACACTATTGCACTTCAGTTCGAAGACGGCGTCACGCGCTTCATCAACTGCCGTGAAAACGAAACGCTGTCGGATGCCGCGTACCGGCAGAAGATCAACATTCCGCTCGACTGTCGCGAAGGCGCGTGCGGCACCTGCCGCGGACTGTGCGAATCGGGCGCGTACGACATGCCCGAGGAGAGCTACGTCGAAGATGCGTTGACCGCCGAAGAAGCGGGCAAGGGCTATATCCTCGCGTGCCAGACGCGGCCGCGCTCGGATCTGGTGATTCGCGTGCAGGCGTCGTCGGCGGCGTGCAAGACCGGGGTGTCGCGTTTCGAAGGCACGCTCGCGGCGGTCGAACGGCTGTCGGATTCGACCATCCATTTCTCGATCGATATCGACGGCGCGAGCGCGCCGAGCTTTCTCGCGGGGCAATACGTGAACGTCGAGATTCCGGGCGCGAGCGGCGAGAGCCGGTCGTATTCGTTCAGCTCGGCGCCGGGCGCGACGCGGGCGGCGTTCGTCGTGCGCAACGTGCCGGACGGCAAGATGAGCGGCTTCTTGAGCCGCGATGCGCAGCCGGGTCAACGGATCGGCTTCACGGGTCCGTATGGCAGCTTCTATCTGCGCGATCCGCAGCGTCCGGTGCTGTTCCTCGCGGGCGGCACCGGCATCGCGCCGTTCCTGTCGATGCTCGACGTGCTGAAGGCGAGCGGCAACACGCAGCCGGTGCGCCTGGTGTACGGCGTGACTCACGACATCGATCTGGTCGCGCTCGAACAGCTCGAACAAGCGCAGCGCACGCTGCCGAATTTCAGCTATCGCACCTGTGTCGTCGATGCCGCGAGCAGTCACGAGCGCAAAGGCTATGTGACCGCGCACGTCGACAGCGAATGGCTCAATAGCGGCGACGTCGACGTCTACCTATGCGGCCCGGTCGCGATGGTCGAAGCGGTGCAGGGCTGGCTGCACGACAGCAGCGTCGAGCCCGCGAACTTCTACTACGAAAAATTCTCGGCGAGCAACGTAGCATGACTTCGACCTTTACCGATCGCTTCAAGGACAAGGTGCTCGTCGTGACCGGCGCGGGCCAGGGTATCGGCCGCGGCGTCGCGTTGCGCGCGGCGCGCGAGGGCGCGGCGGTGGTGCTGGTGGACCGTTCGCCGATCGTGCAAGAGGTGGCCGAAGAGATTGCGCGCGCCGGCGGCGACGCGCGCGCGTTCATCGCCGACCTCGAAACCTATGCGGGCGCGACTGCGATGACGGCCTTCGCGATCGATGCGTTCGGCCGCATCGACGCACTCGTCAACAATGTCGGCGGCACGATCTGGGCGAAGCCGTACGAGGAGTATGAAGCGGAGCAGATCGAGGCCGAGGTGCGGCGTTCGCTGTTCCCGACGCTGTGGTGCTGCCACGCGGTGTTGCCCGCGATGCTCGAGCGCGCGAGCGGGGCGATCGTCAATGTGTCGTCCATTGCGACGCGCAGTATTTATCGCGTGCCGTACGCGGCGTCGAAGGGCGGCGTCAATGCGCTGACCGCGAGCCTCGCGTTCGAGCATGCGGAGCACGGCATCCGCATCAACGCGGTCGCGACCGGCGGCACCGAAGCGCCGCCGCGCCGCGTGCCGCGCAATACCGCACCGCAAAGCGAGCAGGAAGCGACGTGGTATCAGGGCATCGTCGATCAGACGATCGCGTCGAGCCTGATGCATCGCTACGGCACGATCGACGAACAGGTCGGCGCGATCCTGTTCCTCGCTTCCGACGAAGCGTCGTATATCACCGGCACCGTGCTGCCGGTCGGCGGCGGCGATCAGGGCTAGCGAGCGTCGGGCCGAACGACGCCGATAGGCCGCGCGGCGATTGTCCTTCATACTATCGGCCCGGAATGACTCCGCTGCCGGATGGTGACATGCGGTGATTCGCGGTCACTCGCGGTGACATGCGCCGCCCGGCGCGTGTCACCAACAGCGGGCCGCCACACCCACATCGACGATGAATCCCACCCCTAGCCAGGCGCCGACCACGCGCGCCGTTGCGGCCGACTGGTCCGTGTCCGCCATCGTAGCCGGCTTTCTGGCCGTGCTGATCTCGTATGCGGGCCCGCTCGTGATCTTCTTCCAGGCCGCGCAAGCGGCCCACATGCCCAACGACGTGGTCGCGTCGTGGGTATGGGGCATCTCGATCGGCGCGGCCGTCTCCGGCATCTTCGCGAGCTGGAAGCTGAAGGTGCCGGTCGTGACCGCGTGGTCCGCGCCCGGTACCGCGCTGCTGGTCGGACTGTTCCCCGCGTTGACGCTGCATCAGGCGGTGGGCGCGTATCTGAGCGCGGCCGTGATCATTCTGCTGATCGGCATCTCGGGCTATTTCGATCGCATGGTGCGCCGCATTCCGAAGGGCATCGCCTGCGGGATGATGGCCGGCATTCTGTTGCAGTTCGGCACGCATGCGTTCAAGGCGGCGGCAGCGATGCCGGCGCTGGCGTTCGGCATGATCGGTGCGTACATCGTCTTCAGACGCGTGCTGCCGCGCTATTGCATCGTGCTGGTGTTGCTGACGGGCACGGTGCTCGCCATCGCGCTCGGCGCCGCGCACCTCGGCGCGCTGCCGCTGCAAGTCACCAGGCCGATCTTCATCCAACCCGAATGGACGCTGAGCTCGACGCTGAGTCTTGCGCTGCCGCTCGTCGTCGTCAGTCTGACCGGCCAGTTTCTGCCGGGCATGGCGATTCTGCGCGTGTCCGGCTATCACACGCCGGCCCGGCCGATCATCACAGCGACTAGCATCGCGTCGATCGGTGTGGCGTTTTTCGGCGGCATCACGATCGTGATCGCCGCGATCACGGCGGCGCTGTGCACCGGCAAGGACGCGCACGACGACCCGGACAAGCGCTATATCGCCGGCATTGCCAACGGCGTGTTCTATCTTATCGGCGGGACCTTCGCCGGTGCGATCGTCGCGCTGTTCACGATGCTGCCGAAGGAATTCGTCGCGATTCTGGCGGGCCTCGCGTTGATCGGTGCGATCACGTCGAACGTGATGGGCGCGATCCAGGACGAAGACCATCGCGAGGCCTCGGTCATCACGTTTCTCGCGACCGCATCCGGTATGACCTTCCTCGGGCTCGGCTCCGCGTTCTGGGGCATCGTGATCGGCTCGTTCGCGTACCTCGTGCTGAACAAGGTGCGGCGCGAGACCTCGGCAAACCAATGACGAAGCGGTAACTCAAGGCCGCGCCCCGAGCGCCTGAAACAGCGCGGCGGTATCGGCATAACGCTGCGCGGCGGCTTTGGTGCGATCGAGTCCGGTCTGCAATTGCTGGCGCTGCGTATCGAGCAGCGTCAATTGGCTGATGCCGCCCGCCGCATAACGCTGACTCGCAATACCGGCGCTGTGCTGGGCGCTGCGCTGCGCGGCATCGAGCGCCTGCAACGCAATCGCATCCTGATCGAGCGCGCGCAGCGCGTCGGCGACCTGTTGCAGTCCCTGCAGCACGGTTTGCTTGTACACGGCGAGCGCCGCCTGGTAGGCCGCCTCGGACGAATGCTTGCGCGCCAGCAGTTCACCGCCATGAAACAGCGGCTGCGTGAGACCGGCGCCAAAGTTCCACACGTTGAAGCCCGTCAGCAGATCGGACACGTTGACACGTTCGGTCGCCGCGCTGCCCGACAGCGTGATACGCGGATACAGGTTCGCGGTCGCGACGCCGAGGTTCGCGCTCGCCTGATGCAACAACGCCTCGGACGCGCGAATGTCGGGCCGCTGCTGCGCGAGCGTCGACGGCAAGGTCAGCGGCAGGTCGGCGGGCAGCACGAGCGTATCGAGGTCGAGCGCGGCAAGGTCGTGCGTGGTGGCCAATTCCGCTGGCGCGCGTCCCAGATAGATCGCGAGCTGATGATCGGTCTGTGCAAGCTGCGTGCGCAACGGCGGTAACGTCGCGCGGGTCTGCTGCACCAGCGTGCGCTGACTCAGCAGATCGACCTCGGAGATGCCGCCCGCGTGATAGCGGTGTTCGGCGATATCGAGTTGCTGCATCTGATTCGCGAGCAGCGCCTCTGTGAGTGCGATCTGCCGCGCGAGCGACGCGCGCCGGATCGCCGCCGTCACCACATTGCCCGCGACCGTCAAACGCGCGGCTTCGAGCTCGTATTGCTGATAGTCGACCTGCGCAGCCACCGCTTCGAGCGCGCGGCGATTCGCGCCGAACAGATCGAGCGTGTACGACACGGTGACTTGCGCGCTGTACAGCGTGAACGGCGCAAACGCGCGGCCTTGTGTCAGCTGGCCGAAGCCCAGCGCTTCGGGATCGATCCTCTCGCGCGTGGTCGACAGGTTCGCATCGACCTGCGGCCACAGCGTGCCGCCCGCCTGCGCGCGGTAGTCCTGCCGCGCTTCGTCGAGTTTCGCGCGGGCTTGCGCGAGGGTCAGGCTGTCGTCGAGCGCCTGCTGCACCAGCGCGTTCAGCGCCGGCGAGCCGAACGCGCGCCACCAGCCGTCGCCGGGCACCTCGGTCGGCACGAAGTGTTGCGCGGCGCCGCCGGGACCGTCGGCGGCGACCGTGCTTGCCGCAAGCGGCGCGGCGGTATAGCTCGACACGCTGGTCACGTCGGGCCGATGGAAATCGGGGCCGACGGTGCACGCGCACAAGGCCGCGCTTGCGCCGAAGGCGGCGAGCCGACGCGTGACGGATAAACAAGCCGCGCGACGAAAAACCACGTCAAGAAAGCGAGGGGCGGAACACATTGCAGGCCTTCCTCAATCGAGCGTGCGTCGATAGAACTTCACGGCGACGCCCATCACGACGAACAGAAAGATCAGCAGCGGCCACACATGCGGCCACATGTCGGCCCAACCGACGCCTTTTAGCAGAATGCCGCGCACGAGCCGGTTGAAGTAGGTGAGCGGCAACAGGTTGCCGATGTACTGCGCCCACTTCGGCATGCCCGCGAACGGGAACATGAATCCCGACAGCAGGATGTTGGGCAGAAAATAGAACATCGTCAGCTGCATAGCCTGCAACTGATTCTGCGCGAGCGACGACAACGTAATGCCGATCGTCAGATTGGCCGCGACGAACAATAGCGCGGACAGATACAGCGCGAGCAGACCTCCTTCGAACGGCACGTTGAACACGAAGCGAGCGGCCGCGAGAATGATGCTGACCTGCACCAGACCGATCGCCACATAAGGCACGATCTTGCCGGTCATCACTTCGAGCGGCAGCACCGGCGTAGCCAGCAGATTTTCCATCGTGCCGCGCTCGCGTTCGCGCGTGATCGCGAGGCCCGTCATCATCACCATCGTCATCGTCAGGATCACGCCCATCAGGCCCGGCACCACGTTGTACTGGGTGATGCTTTCGGGGTTGTAGAGCCGGTGCAATTGAACATCGAAAGCGGTGGGGCCGACCGCGAGCGGCGACAGCGGACCCGTGAGGTCCTTCTGCAGTACCGACTGCGTGATCGACGGCAATGCGCCGAGCGCGGTGCCCACCGCCATCGGGTCCGTCGCGTCGGCTTCGACGAGCAGCGAGGGCCGCGCGCCTTTGGCCAGCTCGCGGGTGAAACCGACCGGAATATTCAGCACGAACAGCACCTTGCCTTGCGCGAGCGCGCGGCGGCCGGACTCTTCATCGGGCAGCGTCGAGACGATGTCGAAGTAATCGGAGTTGCGCATCGCCATCAGGAAGCTGCGCGTGAACTCGCTGTGATCGGCGGCGATGACGGCGGTCGGCAGATGCTTCGGGTCGGTATTGATCGCGAAGCCGAACAGCGCAATCTGCATGATCGGCAGCACGATCATCATCGCAAACGTGATGCGGTCGCGCTTCAGCTGCAAAAACTCCTTGCGCACGATGCTCCACCAGCGCATCAGCGAAAAGCGCGGAAGTCGGCGCGCGGAATTCACGATGCTTTGCCCGCGGAAGGCGTTGCATAGTTGTCGGTCGAGCGGTTCATCATGAAGATGAACACGTCCTCGAGGCCGGTTTCCTGTCTTTCGATTCGTAGCGTGGGGTTCGAGCGTTCCAACTGGTCGATGCTCGCGTGGAGTTCGGGCGTGTCGGGCCCGCTCACGTGCAGCGACGAACCGAACGCGACCGTCTGCTCGACGCCGGGCGAGTTGCGCAGCCGGTCGCCGAGCTCGACGAGATTCTGGCCGTACACGGCCCACGTCACGAGCCCTTGCGAGTCGATCACCTGTTTCGACGTACCCTGCGCGAGCAGCCTGCCGTACGCGATATAGGCGAGCTTGTGGCAGCGTTCCGCTTCGTCCATATAGTGCGTGCTGACGAGTACCGAGATGCCGCGCGCCGCGAGGCGGTGCAGCTCTTCCCAGAAGTCGCGGCGCGCGCTCGGATCGACTCCGGCGGTCGGCTCGTCGAGCAGCAGCAGTTCCGGTTCATGCAGCATGCACGCGGCCAGCGCGAGACGCTGCTTCCATCCGCCCGACAGTGCGCCGGCCAACTGCTTCTCACGGCTTTGCAGGCCAAGCTGTTCGAGCGCGCGATCCACCGCCTCGCGGCGGTTCTTCATCTCGTAGATGCGCGCGACGAAGTCGAGGTTTTCGCGGATCGACAGATCTTCCCAATAGGAGAAGCGCTGCGTCATGTAGCCGGTGCGGCGTTTGATCTGCGCGCTGTCCCGCACGATGTCGTAGCCGAGACAGGTGCCGCTGCCGGAGTCCGGCGTCAGCAGTCCGCACATCATGCGGATGCAGGTAGTCTTGCCGCTGCCGTTCGGGCCGAGAAAACCGAAGATCTCCCCGCGCTGCACCTGCATCGTCACGTCGTTGACCACGTGCTTGGTGCCGAAATGCTTGTTCAGCCCGTGCACATCGATCGCGTACACGGGGTCGCTGGCGTTGGCGGGGGGCGGCGCGGGCGCACTCATTGCAGCGTGACCGTGACGGGCTGGCCGGGCCGCAGCTTCGGCGCATCGGCGGTTCGCGGTCTGGCTTCGACCATGAACACGAGCTTCGCGCGGCTTTCGTTGCTGAAAATCACTGGCGGCGTGTACTCCGCCTGGTCCGAGATGAAGCTGAGCACGGCCGGCACATCGGCGGCGCACCCGTCGCAATGAATCGATACGCGACGGCCCGGCGCGAGCGAACCGACCACTCCCTGCGGCACGAAGAAGCGCACCTTGACGTTTTCCGGCGGCAACATGCGCACGACGGGGCTGCCCGCCGGCACCCATTCGCCGCTGCGAAACATCGTGTCGAACACGAGGCCCGCGTGCGGCGCGTGCACGCTTTTCTGATCGAGCTTCCATTGGGCCTGGCCGAGTTGGGCCTGCGCGGCGTCGACTTGCGCCTGCTGTGCGCGGATCTGCTCGATCCGCCCCGGCAGACGCGCGACGGCGAGCTGACTTTGCAACTCGCGCACGTGCGCGGCGCTCGACAGCGCGCTCGCGCGCGAGTCGTCGAGCTGGCTTTGCGCGATGCCGCCGGCGTCGAATTGCTGTTGGTCGCGGCGGAACTGGGTCGCGGCGCGCGCCGCATCGGCTTCGGCCTGCACGAGTTGCGCGCGCGTCACGTTGACTTCCGGCGGACGCTTGCCGGTCCCGAGGTCGGCGAGCTGGGCGCGGGCCGAGCGCAGTTGCTCGTTCGCCTGCGCCACGGCGTCGGTTTCGTTCTGCGCTTCGAGCGCGAACAGCGGCGTGTTCTGCGCAACGGTCTGCCCGCGCGAGACCGCGAGCTCGGTCAACTGGCCCGCCTGCGAAGACGCGAGGTACAGGAACTCGCCTTCCACATAGCCTTGCCATGTGTTCGCCGGTTGTTGCGAACAGCTCGCGCACGCGATGCACAGCGCAAGCAACGCGACACGTGTGGATGAGCGGGCGGACGGAATCATGACGGCTTTCCTTTCGCGCGGCGTGCGGTGGACGTCGCCCGGCTCCTTGCCCTGGCGCTGGTCTTGACCGCCGTGGTTGCGCTCATGCCCTGCGTGAGCAGTGCGACGACGTGGCGTTCGAGCGTCGCGCGATCGAACGAACTGCGCGGATTCAGGCGTTGCCAGATCCTGGCGGTTGCCTGCGGCAGCATCACGAGCGCGAGCACCGAGTTGAACAGCAGCAACGGTTCGAGCTGCGCATTCAACTGACCCGACGCGCAACCGCGTGCGATGTTCTGACCGAACGCGGCGACCTTTTGCACGGGAATATGCGCAAACGCGCGCTCGCGCAGCAGGCCGCCTTCGTTGATGATTTCGCGCAGCCATAGCGAAGGCAGCCACGGCATGGCCTCGGTGACGTCGAACATGCGTTTGACGATGCCTTGCGTCAGCGCGAGCGGATCGTCGCGTTCGGCATCGACCGGGTCCCAGATGGCGCCGAACGCGGCGACCAGCTTTTCCTCGAACAACGCGTCGAGCAGCTTTTCGCGGGTCTGGAACCAGTAGTGCACCATCGCGGACGTCACGCCGCTCGCCGCCGCGATCTGCGCCACCGTCGTGTTGGCGATTCCGCGCTCGGCGAACAGCGTCACCGCGACATCGAGCAGATGTTCGCGTGCGTCGAAGTCCTGCGGATGAGGACGACGACCCATTCTGGAACGGGCGACTTGCGGCATGGACACCGGACTAACTGATGAGTTAGTTAGTTTTAACTGCTTGATAGTAGGACAAGTTTTGATGTGCTGAAGGAGGGGAAACCCTGGCTGAGGGTGGCCGCCGTTGTGTCGTCGATTCGTCCTGAGATGTTTTCTCTTCCCAAAAGCTCAACGATTACTGTCCATCTCCGGTCAATTTTTCATCCGCAGCTTTCGCGGCGTAATAGCACTTCTAAAATCACCCGGCCTGTAAGACGCAGTAACAGAACGGGTACTTGCTTGGTGCGCTCTCACACACAGTCGTCGAAAATGACTTCATAAAATTCCCGACGAATTAACCACCATCATGCATGTACTCGGTGTCGTGAGTTGTGCACCAACAGCGGGCCTAAACATGAAGCGCTGCAGGATATTGGTAATAAACGATTATGCGTCGATGGGCGGCGCGGAAGTTGTTTATCAGCAATCGGCAGATCTTCTGAGTCGATTGCCCGGGGTCGAAGTTGAACGCTTCGACGACACCCGCTTTCCGGTGGGAACCACCAAGTGGTCCAGGTCCTGGAATGTCGCGGCCGCGCGCGCACTCGAGAAGACTATTGTGGGTTTTCGTCCGCATCGGGTGATGGTGCACAACTACCATAACGCTCTATCGAATTCGATACTGAGCGTTATCGCGCGTCAAAAGCGAAAGCTCGGCTTTCGCGCATATCACACGAGCCACGACTACCATCTCGTCTATTACAACCCGGCACTGCAATACTTCGACAACCGGCGGCCGGTGATTGTGCCGCTCGAAGTGTTGGGCACGCGTGCGGCGTTGACCCGTCGGTCGACGACGAAAGGTCTTCTGCACGACCTGATGACGAAGTGTTACTGGCACGCAGTACGCGAGGCATTCCCTGCCAAGCGGATCTTCGAGACGATCGTATGTCCAAGCGCCTTCATGGAAGAAGCGCTGCATCGCAGTGGCATCACGAATACGAGAGTCGTTTTTAATCCCTCTTCAGTACCGGTCGCGTTTCAGCCTTCGCGTGTTGCTGGCAAGCAGAGATTCAGGCTTGCCTTTGTCGGCAGGATTTCACAGGAAAAGGGACTCGCGGAATTTATCGAACTCGCAGAGAGCGTGAACTTTCATCGTATTGACGTATTAGGAGTCTACGGGGACGGTCCGGATCGTCGTGCGATGGAGCAGCGCTTCGCGTCGCTGATCCAGCGCGGCAAACTGGTTTTTTTCGGCAGACTGCCGCAGGAGGAATTGTTTCCGCGGATGCGCCGATTTGCCGACGCGGTCGTCGTGCCATCGTTGGGAGCTGAGAATGCGCCGCTCGTCATTATCGAGGCCGCCATGCTCGGCTTGCCTGCCCTCGTCCACGACGGCGGCAGCATGGCGACGACCGCTGACGCGGTGGGCAACAAGATCAAATTTCGGTCGGAGCCTCAGAGCCTCGAACTGGCACTGGATCGACTCGCGATACATCTGGCGGACAAGGGCAGAAGCTATTCACTCGCGGAGTATTTGCCGGAGCACTACCAGCAGCGGCTCGTGGAAATCATGGAACTCGGAGAGCACGCCGGCACGGCACCTTCGAGGCGGACGGACGAGGCGGTCTGCTGACACTTGCGCCGTTCTACCTGACGTTGAGCTGACAGTGGACGGAGCGACGGCGTCGGCCAAATGCGTGACTGCTGCGCAAAGCGCATTTTCGCCGGAAATTTCTATACTTCTCTAGCGCACTGGCACGATCCAGCGCGCACGACCAAGACGAATTCACGTCAACGAAACGAAAGAATCGAAGCGAACCCGCGGCTCGGCCATCACGGCTCACGCGCGATTCGTAGGAGGAGGGAGACATGGCACATTCCGCAACCGCCGCGTCGGGGAAGGAAGGCCACGGCGACGCCTCACCGGCTCTTCCAGCGCTCGCGCTGGCCGCGCTCGGCGTGGTCTATGGCGACATCGGCACGAGCCCGCTCTATACGCTCGCCACCGTGTTCGATCCCGCCAACGGTCTCACGCTCAATGCTTTCAATATCGTCGGCATCGTTTCGCTGATTTTCTGGTCGCTGATGATCGTCGTTTCGCTGAAGTACGTCGTCCTGATCCTGCGGGCGAATAATCACGGCGAAGGCGGGATCATGGCGTTGCTCGCGCTCGCGGCGTCGTCGGTCGCGGCGCGGCCGCGCTTGCGTCGCGGGCTCCTCGTGGTGGGGGTGATGGGCGCGGCGCTGTTCTTCGGCGATAGCGTGATCACGCCGGCCATATCCGTGCTGAGCGCCGTGGAAGGGCTCGAAGTCGTCGAGCCCGGGCTCAAGACCTATGTGGTTCCGGTGACACTCGCCGCGCTGATCGT
The DNA here is from genome assembly GCF_040948765.1 of Paraburkholderia sp. BR10923. Lineage (NCBI taxonomy): Bacteria > Pseudomonadati > Pseudomonadota > Betaproteobacteria > Burkholderiales > Burkholderiaceae > Paraburkholderia > Paraburkholderia sp. BR10923. The sequence continues at coordinate 81,055 of NZ_JBFPKO010000023.1, forward strand.
GCTGTTCGTCACGCAAAAGCACGGCACGGGCGGCATCGGCGCCGTGTTCGGGCCAGTGATGGTGCTCTGGTTCGTCGTGATCGGCGCGGCGGGCGTCGCGAACATCATAGCCACGCCGGTCGTGCTGTACGCGCTCAATCCGCTGGAAGGGCTCCGCCTGGTCATGCATCACCGCTGGCTGGCGTTCGTCGCGCTCGGCGCGGTGGTGCTGTCGCTGACGGGCGCCGAGGCGCTCTACGCCGACATGGGCCATTTCGGCAAGCGACCCATCCGTGTTACGTGGTTCGGCGTCGTTTTTCCCGCGCTCGCGCTGAACTATCTGGGCCAGGGGGCGCTGCTGCTGGCGAACCCGGGCGCCGTGCAAAACCCGTTCTACCGACTGTTCCCGCAGTGGGCCATCGTGCCGATGATCGTGCTGGCGACGATCGCCACCGTGATCGCGTCGCAAGCCGTTATTTCGGGTACCTATTCGATGACGATGCAGGCCATGCAGCTTTCTTTCCTGCCGCGCATGAACATCGTACATACGTCGGAGCGCGAGATCGGGCAAATCTACGTGCCCGGCATCAACTGGATTCTGCTGATCGCCGTGGTCGCGGCGGTGTTGGGCTTCCGCTCGTCCACGGCGCTCGGGGCCGCGTATGGCATCGCCGTGACCGGTACGATGCTGATCACCACATTCCTGACGTTCTTCGTCGTGCGTTACGCGTGGCGCTACAACTGGCTGCTGTGCGTGCTCTCCACCTCGTTCTTCTTCGTGATCGACGCGCTGTTCTTCTCGGCGAATCTGCTCAAGATCGTCGACGGCGGCTGGTTCCCGCTCGTGGTCGGCGCAATCATGTTCACGATCATGGCGACGTGGGGACGCGGCTGGGAGATGATGCTGGCCGAAGCGCGCGCGCGGGCGGGAAAGACGCCGCTCAAACAGTACCTCACCACGCTGCTCGAAAGTTCGCCGACGCGTGTGGGCGGCACGGCGATCTTCCTGACGCCGGACGCCGAAGCGGTGCCGCACGCGCTCGTCAACAACCTGCGGCACAACCGTGTGCTGCATGAGCGCACGGTTTTCCTGAGCGTAATCACGAAAAGCGTGCCGAAGGTGGCCGACAGCGAGCGCGTGCAGATCAGGCCGCTGTGCGCGGGCTGCTGGCACGCAACGGTGAATTACGGCTTCAAGGACGAAGTGGACTTGCCGCGCACGCTGGCCGCCTACAAGTCGCCGGAACTCACGTTCAACCTGGACGACACATCCTGGTTCCTGAGCCGCGCGGCTGTCGTGCCCAAGCGCGTCCACGGCATGGCGCTATGGCGCGAGCGGCTGTTCGCGGTGATGCTGCACAACGTGGGCAATATCGCGGCTTTCTTCAAACTGCCGGCCAATCGGGTGATCGAAGTCGGCGCGCGCGTGGAGATCTAGGCGGACAAGGCCTCATCTACCTTTGAAGTCATTCGTTGGACTTCGCCACTTCGCAACGGCCCGCCACTCCCTCGGGTTCGAAACTTGCTGCCAACGACCAACCGCCGCTCCAATCGGCGCGCGCGTGTTGCTTCGCGGCAGGCAGGCATGGACGAATGCCCGCGCCGCAGCCAATCAGGAGGCGTGTGATGGGCGACGAGACCCACAAGACTCATGCACACGACCGCCGCCGCTTTCTTGCCGGCGTAGCCGCGGTGGCCGGCAGCGTTGCGCTATCGGGTTGCGGTGGCGGATCGGGTGAAGACGACTTAACGGGCGGAGGAGGCGGCGACCCCGCGCCCTCGATTACCGACATTCCGGCGCCCAACGCCGCCGACCGCTATAGCCTGCCGCGCCCGGCGTTGCCCGCGCCGGCCAGCTCGGGCATCGACTTCATTGTGCTGGTCACGATGGAAAATCGTTCGTTCGACCATTTCCTCGGCTGGGTGCCGGGCGCCGAGGGCATGCCCGCGAACCAGAAGTTCAAGGACGCGTTCGGCGCGACGCAAACGCCGTTTTCGCTCGCGGCGAATGCCGCGTACGGCTATCAGGCGTGCGCGTTCCTGGACCCCAATCACAGCTTTTCGGGGGGGCGCACGCAACTGGCATCGGGTGCGATGAATGGCTGGCTGCTCACGCCGGGCACGAGCCTGAGCCGGGGCGACCTGCTGCCTATCGGCTTCTACACGCAGGCCGATCTGCAATTTTTCAACGCCGTGGCCAGCAGTTACACGATCGGCGACTTCTACTTCAGCGGCATCCTGACCAGCACGTTTCCCAATCGCCTCTATCTGCATAGCGGCGCGACGGACCGGCTCGACGACAGCGCCGACACGTCGTCGCTCGCGACGATCTGGGACAAGCTGAGCAACGCCGATGTCGACGCTCGCTACTACTACCACGACGTGCCGATCACGGCGCTTTATGGCACGCGGTATGTCGGCATTTCCCGCCCGTTTGCGGATTTCCTCGTGAATGCCGCGGCGGGGACGCTGCCGCCATTCTGCATGGTCGATCCGTCATTTACGGGCGAGCCGGAAGGCGTTTCCTCCGACGATCATCCACATGCCGACATCCGCGACGGCGAGGCGTTTCTCGCGCAGGTCTACGAGGCGCTGCGCACGAGCCCGACGTGGAGCCGCACGCTGATGATCGTCGTCTACGACGAATGGGGCGGGTTTCTCGAGCACGTGGTGCCGCCCACCAGGCCGATCAGCAACAGCGAGCTCACGCTCGGCAACGACGGCAAGCTCGGCTTTCGCGTGCCGCTCGCGCTGCTGGGCCCGCGCGTGCGCGCGGGTTCGATCACGCGCTATCCGTTCGACCCCAGCTCGATTCACGCGCTGCTGCAATGGCGCTTCGGCTTGCAGCCGCTCGGCGTGCGCGGCAGCGATCCTGCGACCTTCAATCTCGCCTACGCGCTCGATTTCAACGGCGCGCCGCGCACCGACGCTCCCCCGTTCACTGTCGCCCAGGGGCCGTTCGGCGGAGCCTGCCTGGGGGCGGTCGTGCCGTCGCCGTCGAGCTCGGTATCGGCGGTCGATCAGTCGCAAAAGCGGGCGATCAACCCGACGGCGGACCGCTTCGCGAATCTTCGCGCGAAGGCGGCGTCATTAGGATTCGCGACCGGAGGCTAACGGCGGTTTCCGCCTAGAATGAGCGGGCGGCAAGCCGGCGCCGGACCGCGCGGCCCGATGAAGGCTCATGCCTCGAGCGCAGTTCGGTAAGAACCTGGTTAGCACCCGGTAAAGAGCGCTTGCGCGCGACATCGTTTTGCGGAGCGGGCCCCGCATTTGCTAACTAGACCCTCTCGAAGCCCCGCGGTAGCGTGCAGCATAGGATCGGCACGCGCGGCGGGTCGCCTACGTCGACGTCACCGCGTCGTCCTCAACGGGTCCGCCGATGCCATTTCGTTCCGATCTTCCCGTTTGGTCTTCCCGCGAGCGGCCGTACCGCTGCGTTCTAGCCTCCGTGGCCACCGCGCTGGCGCTCGCCGCAAGCAGCAGCGTCACCGCGCAATCCGCGCCGACGGTCGCGCCGACCCAGCCGGCCGTGCCGGCCCTTACGCTGCCCGCATCGGCTGCCGCTGCGAATGCCGGGAGCAGCGCCGCGGCCGGGCGCGTTGGCAACACGGATCACGCGCAGCCGTCGCCGGACGTGCCGACGCCGCCATCCGAGCTGTATGGCGAGCTGTATCGCGACGTCGAACTCGCGCATCTGTACCCGGACAGCAAGACTTTCGCCGACATGTCGCCAAACGAGCCGCCGCCGCAAGTCATCGCCGACTACGACAGCCAGCGCGCTCAGCCGCGCTTCGACCTGAAGCAATTCGTCGAACAGCGCTTCACGCTGCCTGCTCGCGAGCCGAAGCGCTATGTGTCCGATCCGAACGAAAGCGTCACCGCGCACATCGATACGCTGTGGAGCGTGCTGCGCCGCGAACCGGATGCGAGCGCCAGCCCGTACGCTTCGCTGTTGCCGCTACCGTCGTCGTACATCGTGCCGGGCGACCGCTTCGACGAGATCTACTACTGGGACTCGTACTTCATTCTGCTGGGGCTCGACGCGAGCGGCCAGCGCGCGCTCGTCGACGACGAGCTGAACAACTTCTCGACGTTGATCGACCGCTATGGCCATATCCCCAACGGCAATCGCACGTATTACCTGAGCCGTTCGCAGCCGCCGTTCTTCGCGCAGATGGTGCAGCTCGTCGCGCGCAAAGAGGGCGATCAGGTCTACGCCCGCTATCTGCCCGAGCTGCGCCGTGAATACGCGTACTGGATGGCGGGCAGCGATCATCTGTCGCCCGGCAACGCGGCGCGCCATCTGGTGCGCCTCGCCGACGGCACGCTGCTCAATCGCTACTGGGACGAGCGCGCGGCGCCGCGCGACGAGTCGTACCGCGAGGATGTGATGACGGCGCAGCAGATACCGCAACGCGACGCGCAGGATTTGTGGCGCAACCTGCGCGCGGGCGGCGAAACCGGCTGGGATTTCAGTTCGCGCTGGTTCGCCGACGGCAGGACGCTCGCGACCATCGACGTGACCTCGCTCGTGCCAGTGGACCTGAACTGCCTGATGGTGGAGCTCGAACGCGCGCTCGCGAAAGCCTACCGGGTGACCGGCGACGCAGGCCACGCGGAGAATCTCGAACTACGCGCCCGCGTGCGCGCCGATGCAATCCGCCGGGTGCTGTGGGATCCGCAACTGCACGCTTTCGGCGACTACGACTTCGTGCACGGCACGCTTACGCACCGGCTCACTGCCGCGACCGTCTACCCGCTTTACACCGGCGTCGCGACACGCAACGACGCGCGCGAAGTGGCGCAGACGATCCGGCGGGATCTGCTGCGCCCGGGCGGTCTCGCGACGACGCGGACCGATACCGGTCAGCAGTGGGACGAACCGAATGGCTGGGCGCCGCTGCAGTACCTCGCGGTGATCGGGCTGCGCCGCTACAGCGAGCCGGAGCTCGCGCGTGATATCGCGACCCGCTGGATTCGCACCAACGTCGCGTACTACCAGCGCACCGGCAAGCTGGTCGAGAAGTACGACGTCGACGCGAGCGACAAGTCGGCGGGCGGCGGCGAGTATCCGCTGCAGGACGGCTTCGGCTGGACCAATGGTGTGCTGCGCGTGCTGATGCAGCTCTATCCGGATGCGGTGAGTTCGACGAAGCCGGCCGATCTGCCGGGCGGTGCGGTGGGGGTGTCGGATGCGGCGGCATCGGCGGCGGCCGCGCCGCAGACGTCGCACAGCGCGTCGCCCGCGGGCCACTAGTCGGAAGAGGTAGTAGCGATACCAGGATGATGGGTTGACTGCCTGACGGCGACGCAGCCCGTTAGCATGCTTCGGATAGCTCGAACGGCCCCCTAGTCACCTGGAAAGTCTCGAAGATGAATCGCAAGCTCGACGTACCAACGGCCGAACCGGTGCCGCCGCAGGCGCAGGCGACGGCGGCGGCCAAGGCCGCCCCGGTGGCCGACGATGAAGCCGCCGCGCATTGGCAGCGCAACCTGTGCGTGTGCGTGTTCGGCTCGTTCACGACCATCGTCGCGATGACGCTGCTGCTGCCGTTCCTGCCGCTTTACGTCGAGCAACTCGGCGTGCAGGATCATGCGGCGATCGTGCAGTGGTCCGGCGCCGCGTTCGGCGCGACGTTCTTCAGCGCCGCGCTCGTCGCGCCGCTGTGGGGCAAGCTCGCGGACCTCTACGGCCGCAAGCTGATGCTGATCCGCTCGAGCCTCGGCATGGCGATCGCGATGTCGCTGATCGGCATGGCGCACTCGGCCTGGCAACTGGTCGCGTTGCGGCTGCTCGCCGGGCTGCTCGGCGGCTATGCGTCGGGCTCGATGATCCTCGTCGCGACGCAGACGCCGAAGGCGCGTTCGGGCTGGGCGCTCGGGGTGCTGTCGTCGGGGATCATGGCGGGCAATCTGGTCGGCCCGCTGCTCGGCGGCTTTCTGCCGCCGCTGATCGGCATCCGCGCGACCTTCTGGGCCTCGGGCGCGGCGATCTTCGTCGCCTTTCTCGCGACCGCGTTTCTGATTCGCGAGCAGCCGGTCCGCAAGCGCGCGGACAGCGCGTCGAAGAAAGGCGCGTGGGCCTCGGTGGACGACAAGCGGCCGGCCATCGCGATGCTTGCCACCGGCTTGCTGCTGATGGTCGCGAACATGTCGATCGAACCGATCATCACCGTCTACGTCGCCCAGCTCACGAAGCCTCAAAGCGTGACGATGGTCGCGGGCTTCGTCATGTCGGGCGCGGCGCTCGGCAGCGTGATCTCGTCGTCGCGCCTCGGCAGGTTCGCGGATCGCGCCGGGCACTGGAACGTGATCGTCGGCTGCCTCGCGGTATCGGCGGTGCTGCTCGTGCCGCAGGCGTTCGTCACCGCGAGCTGGCAGCTGATCGTGCTGCGTTTCCTGATGGGCATCGCACTCGGCGGCCTGTTGCCGTGCATCGCGAGCGTGATCCGGCACAACGTGCCGGCGAGCGTGACCGGCGCGATTCTCGGCTACTCGGTGTCGTCGCAGTACGCGGGGCAAGTGGCCGGCCCGCTGCTGGGCGGTTTCGTCGGCGGCCACGTCGGCATGCGCGCGGTGTTTCTCGGCACCAGCGTGCTGATGGCGCTCGGCGCGCTCGCGAACTGGCGCGTGAAATCGCGCAGCGTACGGGCCGAGGCGGCGCGCTGATACGAGCCGCGTCGACGCTCGGCACGTTTGCGATTGCGGCGCAAACAAGCGGACTGAGGAGATGGGAAAACCAATCGTTGAAGACGAACCGTTCATGAGGCGTTTCTCAGACTCGGTTGTTCCTTGATCTGCTGGAACACGCTCAAGCGTGCCCAGAAGTCTTTATGAAACCGTTTCTAAGTCGTCCGCTGTCCCCCCGTGATCACCCGCTCCAGCGACAGCTTCAAGTGGCGCTGCATCGCCGCCTGCGCCTGCAGCGGATCGTGCGCTTCCAGCGCTTCCAGAATCACCAGATGTTCTTCGGGCACGGCGCCCCACGTCGTTTCGTTTTCGAAGTGGCCACGCAGCTTTTCCGACAGCGGACTATGTCGCGCATCGAATAGCGAGCTGACGGTGCGCACCAGCACTTCGTTGCCGGACATCTGCGCGATCGCCAGATGGAACGCGCGATCGGCGGCGACCGGAATTCTGCCCGCCTTCACTTCGCGCTCCATCTCGTTGTAGATCGCGCGCAGCATCTTCAGGTCTTTCGGTTTGCAGAACGGTGCGACGCTCGCGATGATCGAGCCTTCGATCAGGCAGCGCGCGCCGAGGATGTCGAGCAGGCTATCGCCGAGTTCGGCCTGCGACAGCGACGCATCACTTTGCGCGGACGGCGTCGCGCACAGATAGACGCCCGAGCCCATGCGAATCTCGACGAGGCCTTCCAGTTCCAGCGCGACCAGCGCCTCGCGCACCGACGGCCGCGATACGCCGAGCGTTTCCGCCAGCGCGCGCTCGGGCGGCAGGCGGCCGTTCGGCGCGAACTCCGGCTGAGCGATCAGATCGCGCAATTTTTCCGCGATCTGAAGATACAGGCGGCGAGTGTCGGCAGGTTTGGTGTTCACGAAACGTTTCCCGGCAATGGAGCTTGTGCAATCCCGATAAGGCGAGCGCCGATTGTAGATCGAAGCGCCCGGCGCGCAAATCGCGCGCGCTAGGCTACGCGCTGACAGCGTTCGGGGTTTCCCCCAACATCGTGCAAATTGGCTTGACCAGTATCGCATGTGCCGTTACTTTTGCAAATTGGTAAGGCCAGATCGACGCCAAGTAGACGCCAGGCGAGCAGCCCTGCGGGCCGCTCCGCTCCCGATACCCGATCAATTCCTCCATGACGATGAAGACAGTCATTTGCGAACAACCCGGCCAGCTCGCGCTCGCCGAACGCGCGATGCCGAACGCCGGCCCTGACGATGTGCTGATCCGCATCCGCCGGGTAGGCATCTGCGGCACCGACTTCCATATCTTCACCGGCAATCAGCCGTATCTGTCGTATCCGCGCGTGATGGGGCACGAGCTTGCCGGCATCGTCGAAGCGGCGCCGGCCGGCGCGCGCGTCGCGGCCGGCGACCAGGTGTACGTGATGCCGTATCTGTCGTGCGGGCGCTGCGTGGCCTGCCGCGCGGGCAAGGGCAACTGCTGCGTGAACATCCGGGTGCTCGGCGTCCATACCGACGGCGGCATGACCGAGTACCTCGCGGTGCCGCAGGCGTTCGTCTTCAAGGCCGACGGCGTGACGCTCGACCAAGCCGCGATGCTCGAGTTCCTGGCGATCGGCGCACACGCGGTCGCGCGCGCCGACGTGCAAGCCGGGCAGCGTGCGTTGGTAGTCGGGGCTGGGCCGATCGGCATGGCCGTGACGATCTTCGCGAAACTGCGCGGCGCCGAGGTCAGCGTGCTCGACGGCCGCGCGGACCGCCTGTCCGTGTGCGCCGGCGCGTTGCAGGCCGATCACACGGTGCTGCTCGACACCACCGACGCCGCGACCGATGCCGCCCAACTCGCCGCGCTGACCGATAACGAGTTCTTCGACGTGGTATTCGACGCGACCGGCAACGTGAAGGCGATGGAGCGCGGGCTGCAGTTCGTCGCGCACGGCGGCAAGTACGTGCTGGTGTCGATCGTCAGCGAGCGCATTTCGTTTGCCGATCCCGAGTTCCACAAGCGCGAGACGACCTTGCTCGCGAGCCGCAACGCGACCGTCGCCGACTTCGAAACGGTGCTCGAAGCGATGCGCGCCGGCAAGATTCCGACGGCCGCGCTCAATACCCACGTGGTCGAGCTCGCCAATCTGCCGGGCGAATTCCCCAAGCTGCTGAAACCGGATGCCGGCGTCATCAAGGCGCTGGTGGCCTGTTGAGCGAGCGGGGAAAACGGACGATGGGCAACCCGATTCTTCAATTCGGCACGAGTCGCTTTCTGCAGGCGCACGCGGATCTGTTCGTATCGGCGGCGCTCGACTCGGGCCGCGCGCTGGGGCACGTGAGCGTCGTGCAGACGACGGCCAACCCCGAGAGCCTCGCGCGCATCGACGCGCTGCGCGCGCACCGGCAGTACGAGGTGCGCATTCGCGGTCTGCGCCGCGAAGCGGTGATCGATACGACCACGCAATGTCATGCGATCAGCGAGGCATTGAACGCGAATACCGATTGGCCGACGGTGGTGGAGCGCTTTGCGCGCGACGCGCGCGTGGTGATCTCGAACACCGGCGACCGAGGCTACGAGTGTTTCGCCGACGACACCGCCGAGCTATTGCGCAACGACAAGAGCGTGCCGCGCGGATTCGCGGCGAAGCTCGTAGTGCTGCTGCACGCGCGCTTCAAAGCCGGCGCCGCGCCGCTGACGCTGCTGCCATGCGAACTCGTATCGGGCAACGGCGACACGCTGCGTGGCCTCGTCGCCGATATCGCGCGCGGGTGGGGCGGCGGGACCGAGTTCCTGCGCTACATCGAGCACACCTGCATCTGGGTCAATTCGCTGGTGGACCGCATCGTGTCCGAGCCGATCCGGCCGGTCGGCGCGGTTGCCGAACCCTACGCGTTGTGGGCGATCGAGCGGCGTGCCGGCATGGTGCTGCCGTGCGAGCACGAAGCGATGATCGTCACCGACGATCTGTTGCACTACGAACGCCTGAAGCTGCTGCTGCTGAATCTCGGGCATACGTGGCTCGCCGAGCGCTGGCAGGCCGACGCGCGCGATTCCGACGAGAACGTGCTGCACGCGATGCGCGATCCGCTGTTGCGCGCCGATCTCGAATCGCTATGGCGCGACGAGGTACTGCCGGTCTTCGATGCGCTCGGTCAGGGCAGCGACGCGCGCGCCTATCTCGACGACGTGCGCGAGCGATTCGAAAACCCCTTTCTCGATCATCGCCTCGCCGACATCGCGCGCAATCACGAGCAAAAGAAAGAGCGGCGCTTCAAGCCGGTGATCGAACTCGCCCGCGAGCTCGGCGTGCGTGTCGAGCAACCGCGTCTGAACGCGGCGCTTGCCGCGTGCGTGCAACGCGGCTAAAGGCGCGGGCCGCAAATCCGCAGTAAATCGGGTCGTCGACCCCGCAGTACACCAGCGGCTCACGAGGTCGCAAGGTTCATCTAAACATAGGCTTAGCCTGGCCAGGAGGAGACGGTTTCATGAAGAAGATGCGTTGGGTAGTGATTTTTCTGTGCTTTCTCGCGATCGCGGTGAACTACATCGATCGTGCGAATCTCGCGGTCGCCGCGCCGCAAATCGAAAAGGCGCTCGGCATCGGCCCCGCCGAGATGGGCTTCATCCTGAGCGGCTTCTTCTGGACCTACGCGTTCATGCAGATGCCGTTCGGCTGGTTCGTCGATCGCGTCGGCGCGCGCATCGCGCTGCCGCTCGCGGTCGGCTGGTGGTCGGTGTTTACCGCGGCCACCGCGGTCACGACCAGCGTCGCGGGCATGTTCGGCTGCCGCCTGTTGCTCGGCGTCGGCGAGGCGGGCGCTTACCCGTCCTGCACGAAGCTCGTGAGCCAATGGTTCCAGCCCAAGGAACGTGCGCTCGCGACGAGCATCTTCGATAGCGGCTCGCGGGTCGGCTCCGCGCTGTCGATTCCCGTGGTTGCGCTGATCATCAGCACGCTCGGCTGGAAGGCGGCTTTTGTTCTCACCGGCTTGCTCGGCGCGGTCTGGATCGTCGGCTGGTTCGTGATCTATCGCAATCCTGTGCAAGACGAGATGGCCATCGCACTCGAGGCTACTCCCGCGGCTCAGGTGAGCGCGGAGAAGGTGACATGGGCGTCGCTGTTTCGCCACCGCACGCTGTGGGGCATGATGCTCGGCTTCTTCTGCCTGAACTTCGTGATCTATTTCTTCATTACGTGGTTTCCGAGCTACCTCGTGGAGACCCGTGGCTTCTCGCTCAAATCGCTCGGCACGCTCGGCATGATTCCGGCGTTGATCGCGATTCCGGGCGGCTGGTTCGGCGGCTTCGTGTCCGACGCGCTGTTCCGGCGCGGTTGGAGCCTGACGGCCGCGCGCAAGACCTGCATGGTCGGCGGCATGCTGTTGTCGTCGGTGATCACGCTGTCGGCGTTCACGGAGAACACGTATCTGATGCTCGCGTTCTTCGGCATCGCCTATGGCAGCCTCGCGTTCGCCGCGGCGAGCATCTGGTCGCTGCCAGGCGACGTCGCGCCGACGCCGGGTCATGTCGCGTCGATCGGCGGCATCCAGAACTTCGCATCGAATCTGGCGGGGATCGTGATCACGACGTTCACCGGCGTGATGGTTGCGATGTCGAAGGGCTCGTTCACGATTCCGCTCGTCGTCGCGGGCGGCTTCTGCTTTCTTGGCGCGTTCAGCTATCTTTTCATCGTGGGACGCATCGAGCCGCTGTCGCTGGAATCGGACAGCCGCGATCTGCCCAAGGGCGTGGGCTCCACGATCTGACGTATTCTGTTTGAACGCTTACGGATAACCCTGTCTTCGAGGCTTTTCATGTCGACTCAAGCTAGCGGCGCGTGCCCGATCATTCGCCTGCATCCCGCCGACGACGTCATCATCGCGACCCGGCAGTTGTTGCCGGGCACGCGCATCGACGCGGAACAACTGGTCGTCGCCGGGCTGATTCCACCGGGACACAAGATCGCGACGCGCGACATCGCCAAGGGCGAACCGGTCAAGCGCTACAACCAGATCATCGGCGTAGCGCGTGAAGCGATCGCGCGCGGCCAGCATGTTCATACGCACAATCTCGGCATGTCCGAGTTCGCGCGCGAGCACGCGTTCGGCGCCGATGCGCAGCCGACCGTCTACGTCGATGAACCCGCGCATTTCATGGGGATTCGTCGCGACGACGGCCGCATCGCGACGCGCAATTACATCGGCATTCTGACCAGTGTGAACTGCTCGGCGACGGTTGCGCGCGCGATTGCCGATCATTTCCGGCGCGACGTGCGTCCCGACGCGCTCGCCGACTATCCGAACGTCGACGGTGTAATCGCCTTGACGCACGGGCTCGGCTGCGGCATCGACATGCAAGGCGAGGGCATTGCGATCCTGCGTCGTACGCTCGCCGGTTATGCGGTGCATCCGAACTTCGCGTCGGTGCTGTTCGTCGGGCTGGGCTGCGAGACGAATCAGATCGACGGTGTGCTCGCGGCGGGCGGCCTCGACGCCAGCTCGACGAAGCTGCGCAGCTTCACGATCCAGGACAGCGGCGGCACGCGCAAGACGATCGAACGCGGTATCGCGATGGTGCGCGAGATGCTCGCCGACGCGAACCGCGTGCAGCGCGTGCCGGTACCGGCTGCGCATCTATGCGTCGGTCTGCAATGCGGCGGCTCGGACGGCTACTCGGGCATCTCCGCGAATCCGGCGCTCGGCGCCGCGGTCGATCGGCTCGTGCGGCACGGCGGCACCGCGATTCTGTCGGAAACGCCGGAAATCTACGGCGCCGAGCATCTGCTGACGCGCCGCGCGGTGAGCGCCGCGGTCGGCGACAAACTGCTCGCGCGCATCGCATGGTGGCAGGACTATTGCGCGCGCAATGGCGGCGCGATGGACAACAATCCATCGGCGGGCAACAAGGTGGGCGGTCTGACGACGATCCTCGAAAAATCGCTCGGCGCGGTCGCGAAGGGCGGCACGACGAATCTGGTCGACGTCTACGAATACGCGCAGCCGATCGCCGCGAAGGGCTTCGTGTTCATGGATTCGCCCGGCTACGACCCGGTGTCCGCGACGGGACAGGTCGCCTCGGGCGCGAACCTGATCTGCTTCACGACCGGGCGCGGCTCCGCTTACGGCTGTGCGCCGTCGCCGTCGTTGAAGCTGGCGACCAACACCGCGTTGTGGGAGCGCCAGCAGGACGACATCGATATCAATTGCGGCGGCGTGATCGACGGCAGCGCGAGCATCGACGAACTCGGCGAAGCGATCTTCCGCATGATGCTCGACTGCGCTTCCGGTACGCGCACCAAGAGCGAGCTGCACGGCTATGGGCAGAGCGAGTTCGTGCCGTGGCAGGTCGGCGTGGTGACCTGAACGGCCGCGCAGCGACACAACCAACAATCAAATAGACGAGTCAATCACGCACTGGAGGATGCAATTGGAACGCCGCCTTTATTCAGGCCGCGACGTGAAGCGCGCGCACAGCATCGATGATCTGCGCGCGATGGCCCGCAAGCGTCTGCCGAATTTCTGTTTCGAGTATGTGGAGGGCGGCGCTGAAGACGAAGCGACACTGCGGCGCAACCGCGACGTGTTCCGCGAAATCGCTTTTCTGCCGCGCACGCTGGTGAACGTCGAAAAGCGCAATCAGAGCGTGACGCTGTTCGGCGAGCGCAGCGCGTCGCCGTTCATGATCGGCCCGACCGGCTATAGCGGCCTGATGTTTCGCGAAGGCGACGTCAAGCTGGCCAGCGCGGCGGCAGCGGCCGGCATTCCGTTCGTGCTGAGCAACGTGTCGACGGTCTCGCTGGAGGACGTCGTGCGGCGCGCGGGCGGTCGCGTGTGGATGCAGGTCTATATGTACCGCACGCGCGAATCTCTCGCGAAACTGGCGCAGCGCGCGAAGGCCGCGGGCATCGAGGCGCTGGTCGTCACGACCGACAGCGCGGTGTTCGGCAAACGCGAATGGGACCTGCGCAACTACATCGAGCCGCTGAAACTCGACTGGCGCAACAAGTTCGACGTGCTGCGCCATCCGGGCTGGATGGCCAACGTGCTGTGGCCGAACGGCATGCCGCGCTTCGCCAATCTCGGCGACCTGCTGCCGCCGGGGCAGGACAGCGTGAAGGGCGCGACGATCACACTGGGCCGGGAACTCGACCCGTCGTTGTCGTGGGACGATATCCGCTGGCTGCGCGATCTGTGGCCGCGTCGGCTGATCGTCAAAGGCGTGCTGGGTGCGCCGGATGCGCTGAAGGCGCTGGAGGCCGGCGTCGACGGCATCGTGCTGTCGAACCACGGTGGGCGGCAGCTCGACAGCGCGGTATCGGCGATGGACGTGCTGCCCGAAGTCGTCGAGCAGGTTGGGGGTAAGCTGTGCGTGATGCTCGACGGCGGATTTCGCCGCGGCTCCGAGATCCTGAAGGCGGTCGCGCTGGGCGCCGATGCGGTATTGCTCGGACGCGCGACCACCTATGGTCTGAGCGCGGGCGGTCAGCCGGGCGCCGAGCGGGCTATCGAGATTCTGCAGACCGAGATCGACCGGGCGCTCGGCTTGCTCGGTTGCTGCGATATCGCCGGGCTCGACCGTAGTTATCTGCGTTGGCCAGGGCAGCAGGCGCCGCTGTCGCGCGTGCAATCGCAAACGCAGACCCAAACGGTGCAGGCGCGCGCAGCGGCTCTGTCCGCCTGACGAACTGGAGATATCTGATGCAGCAAGAACCGAACGCCGCGACCCGCGGTAACGAAGCCGTCGCCGCGCTGCGCGAAACGCTCGGCGCGGACATCGTGAGTCTGCCGGCCGAATTTGGCGGGCGGCAGTTCGCCGACTGGAGCGGCACGCCATCGACCGATCCGATCGCGCTGATCCGCCCGCGCACGACCGAAGAGGTCGCCACCGCGCTCAGGATCTGTCATCAATTCCGCCAGCCGGTCGTCACGCAAGGCGGTATGACCGGGCATGCGGGCGGCGCCTGCGTGCTCGGCGGCGAGGTTGCGCTGAGCGTCGAGCGGATGAACGGCGTCATCGACATCGATCCGGTCAGCGCGACCATCACCGTGTTCGCGGGCACGCCGCTGCAGGCGGTGCAGGAAGCGGCCGATCACGCCGGCTTCATGTTCGCGCTCGACCTTGGCGCGCGCGGCAGTTGCACGATTGGCGGCAACATCGCAACCAATGCGGGCGGCAACCGCGTGATCCGCTACGGGATGATGCGCGACCAGGTGCTCGACGTCGAAGCGGTGCTCGCCGACGGCAGCGTGATCGGCGGCGAGCGCAAGATGATCAAGAACAATACCGGCTACGACCTGCGCAACCTGTTGACCGGCAGCGAAGGCACGCTCGGGGTCATCACGCGCGCGGTGCTGCGGCTGCGCGCCAAACCGCGCGCAATCTCGACCGCATGGTGCGGCATGCCGGATTACGAGGCGGTGACCACGCTGCTCGGCCGCGCGCAGGAGCGGCTGCCGGCCGGCGTGTCCGCGTTCGAGGTCATGTGGCCCAGCTATTGCGACTTCGTGCGGGAACGCCTGCCCGAACTGCGCGTGCCGCTCGGCAGCGATCACGCTTACTACGTATTGCTCGAGACTTGCGGCGCGGACCCGGAGCGGCAGGCGGCGGCGTTCGAGGACTTTCTCGCCGACATGCTCGACGCCGGCGTGATCTCCGACGCCGCGATCGCGCAATCGGACGCCGACGCCGCGGCGTTCTGGGCGATTCGCGACGCGCCGGCCGAATATCCGCGCCTGATCCCCGGACGCATCTCGTTCGACATCAGCTTCGCGGTCGCGCAGGCGGGCGATGCGGCGCAGCGTTGCGACGAGCGGCTGCGCGCGCGCTGGCCGCAAGCGACGATCCTCGTCTACGGGCACCTCGGCGACGGCAATCTGCACGTGGTGGCGCAGGAACCGGGCTGGACCGACGAGGACATCGACGAGGTCAAGCGCGTCGTCTATGAACTCACGGGGGAAATGGGCGGCTCGGTATCGGCCGAGCATGGGATCGGCGAGGAAAAGCTGAGCGTGCTCGGCATGTCGCGCTCGCCGGCCGAACTCGCCGCGATGAAGGCGATCAAGCTTGCGCTCGATCCGCACAATATCCTGAACCCCGGCAAGGTGATCGCGATGTAGTGTGGCTCCGAGTCACGCGTTTTCATCGCTTGCGAATACGCTGTTTTCCGGTTCCGTCCGTTCCACGTCGATGCATTGCACGCGCCAGTGGCCGCACATCAGGCTGCGGCCGCGTTCCGCGCACCACTGCACGCGGCCGACCTCGCCTTCGAACGGCCCGTCGAGCTGATTCAGATCGAGCCCCTCGAGCACGCAGACCGGCACCGTGCTATGCGGCCCGCACACGAGCGTATCGCCGCAATCCACATGCAAAGCGCCCCATTCGGGCAACTCGAGCCCGAAATGACCTTCGCGCGACCATTGCCGGGTGTCCTTGTCGAGCCAGAGAATGGCGAAGGCCATCGGGTTGACACGATCGAACGTGTCGAGATGAACGGTCAAGCGCATGACAAGTCTCCGCAATATAAATGGCTGGTTCGTATTGGCTAAGTACCTATCGCACGAGCGTGTGCGCGCCCACGAGCAGATAAGCTCGGATTCCCGCAATCACGGCACGGGCCCCCTATCAGGAATAAGATCAGTGTACGGGCGGCGAAACGGCCCTTATTGACCTCGATCAAACGGTTTAGGGCGGCGACCGATCGCGCGACACAATGGCACGCCTATGCTGATCTGATGAGAGCGGCGCGCAGCTCACGATCTGCATGACGTCAGCGTGCCGCCACCGAAGCGTCTGAAGGAGAAACCCGATGCGAGCGATGGTGTTCGACGGCAGCTCGGCGACGCTGACCGAGCGGGAAGTGCCGGACCCGCGGCCCGGCGCCGGCGAGATTCTGATCGACGTTCATGCCTGCGGCGTATGCCGCACGGACCTGCATCTGGTCGATCGCGACCTCGAGCATCCAAAGCGGCCGGTGATTCCAGGCCACGAAATCGTCGGCGTGGTGGCCGAGTTGGGCGCGGGCGTCAGCGGTTTCAACGTGGGCGAACGGGTCGGCGTGCCGTGGGTCGGGCGCACCTGCGGTCACTGCCGCTACTGTCTGTCCGCCCGCGAAAATCTCTGTGAAGACGCCGGCTTCACCGGCTACACGATCGACGGCGGCTATGCCGAGCGCACGGTCGCCGATAACCGCTACTGCTTCCATCTGCCGCCGCACTACAGCGATATCGAGGCCGCGCCGCTGCTGTGCGCGGGTCTGATCGGCTATCGCACGTTGAGCATGGCGGGCGACGCCGAACGGATCGGCATCTACGGTTTCGGCGCGGCCGCGCATCTCGTCGCGCAGGTCGCGCGTCACCGGCAGCGCACCGTCTATGCGTTCACGCGTCCCGGCGATCACGCGGCCCAGCAACTCGCGCTGCGCCTCGGCGCGACATGGGCGGGCGGCAGCGACGAGGCGCCGCCCAGCGAACTCGACGCCGCACTGCTGTTCGCGCCGGTCGGCGCACTGGTGCCGCTGGCGCTGCAGGCGGTCGCGAAGGGCGGCGTGGTGGTGTGCGGCGGGATTCATATGAGCGACATTCCGTCGTTCCCGTACGCGTTTCTGTGGGGCGAGCGGCGCGTCGTATCGGTCGCCAATCTGACCCGCGACGATGGGCTTGCGTTCATGCGCAGCGCCGCGGAGACCCGGCTCGCGATCGAGACGACCACCTACCCGTTGCGCGACGCGAACCGCGCGCTCGACGATCTGCGCCACGGCAAGCTGACCGGCGCGGCCGTGCTCGCGGTCCGCTCATGATTTGTTCGCGAGCCATGGTCGCTTGATGCAGATCAAGCCGCCCGCTGCGCCGGCGTTCATTATGTAAGCGCGCACCGTTGGGCGCCCCGTCTCGGTCCGAGGCGCGACGCGACGATCCGAGGAAAGCCGATGAACACTGCTGCCGAGCGCAACACCTTCCACCGCGTGATGATCGCGTCCGCGGGCGGCACCGGACTCGCGCTCGCCACGCATGTCGCCCGGCAGTTCGTCGCCGCGGATGCGCGCTTTCGTCTCGTCGACCGCGACCAGCACGCGGCTCACCGCCGCGGCATACGCGCGGCACGCCGCATCCGGGCAGTGCGGGCGGGCCCTTTTATCTGTAGCAGGGGCGCGCCACGCACGTTGACAAATCCAACCTCAGTGGAGAATCGGCATGTACCAACATATCCTCGTCGCGCTGGACGGCAGTAGCTTCTCGAAACGCGCGCTGAAAGAAGCGGTGACTCTCGCCGCGTTGACGAAGGCCGTCGTGCATCCGGTTTATGTAGTCGACAAGACGCCGATCTTTTCCTATGCCGGCTATTACGACCCGCTCGCGCTAGTCGAAGCATTGCGCCAGGACGGCCACTCGGTGCTCGAGGAGGCCGAGCAGGCCTGCGCCGCCGCCGATGTGCGCTGCCGGCCCGCGATGGTCGAGTCGGAGAGCCTGTCCGACGATGTCGCCACGATCGTGCTGCGCCACGGCGAGCAGGTCCACGCCGATCTGCTCGTGCTGGGCACGCATGGGCGACGCGGCTTGCGGCGCCTCGTGATCGGCAGCGTGGCGGAGCGGGTGCTGCGTTTCTCGACCTGTCCGGTGTTGCTGATGCGCGAGCAGATGAGCGAGGAAGCGCCCGAGGAGTAATCCGCGGTAGCGGGGCGCGGCGGCGTGGGAGCACTACACGAGCGCGTCGGCTGGTATCTGGATCGAGATCCTGAAACCATGGCCCGGCGAGCTGATGAACGACACGTTGCCGCGCAACTGCCGCACTCGTTCGCGAATGCCAAGCAGCCCGAATGAAGTTGTTCCCTGCGCATGATCCAGCCCGACACCAACGCCGTCATCGTCGATATCGAGCGATACGATCGGGCCCGCGCAGGTCATGTCGATGCGTACGCGCCTCGCCTTGGCGTGCCGCGCGACGTTCGTCAACGCCTCCTGAACGATGCGAAACAGCGCCGTCGCCGCGAATTCGCCGCATACCGGCTCGGCGGGTTCGAGATGCACGCTGGAGCGCACGTTGTAGCGTTTCGTGAAGTCTTCGGCCAGCCAGTCGAGCGCGGCGGCCAGTCCGAGGTCGTCGAGCAGCGGGGGGCGCAGATCGGCGGCGATGCGCCGCAGCGAAGCGGCCATCCAGTCGATCTGCTGTTGCAGCTCACGCGTTTGCGCCGCAAGCGGCTCAGTGTCGGCTTGCTTGTTCAGCTTCGCTTCGAGCAGCGCGACGCTCATTTTTAGCGCCGTCAGCCGTTGGCCGAGATCGTCGTGCAGTTCGCGCGCAATCCGTTTCTGCTCGTTTTCACGGGCGATGTGCGCGTGCGTGGATACCTGGCTCGCGCGTTCGAGTTCCGCGAGACGCATGCGCTCGGTCAGATCGCGCGTGACCTTGGCGAAGCCGAGCAGCGCGCCCGACGCATCGTGCACGGCGGAAACGACCGCATTAGCCCAGAAACGCGAGCCGTCGCGACGCACACGCCATCCTTCGTCCTCGGCGCGGCCTACGGCTGCGGCGGTTTCCAGTTCGCGCGCGGGCTTGCCGGCCGCGATGTCTTCCGGGGTATAGAACTTCGAGAAATGCTGGCCGATGATTTCTTCGGGCGTGTAGCCCTTGATGCGCTGTGCGCCGGGATTCCAGCTGGTGACGCGGCCGGCGGGGTCCAGCATGAAGATAGCGTAGTCCTGCACCGCCTCGACCAACATGAAATAGCGATCCTCGACGGACACGTCCGACCCGGACGCAGCACTGGTGAAGCAGGAAGACTCGCCGCTCGATAGACCCATCGCTCCTCCAGGCGGCCACGCAAGGTCGCGTACCGCAACGCACTGAGTTATATCAGTTCAGGAGCGCCTGTTCCACCCAGCATGTCCCGCGAACGAACGTGGGGCGAGCGTCGCGCCGGTGCTCAAACCCGAGCCAGTCGTTCCGGATCTTCGATGCGGATCGTTTTGCCGTTCGCCTTGACGAGGT
This sequence comes from Paraburkholderia sp. BR10923, assembly GCF_040948765.1. Taxonomy (NCBI): domain Bacteria; kingdom Pseudomonadati; phylum Pseudomonadota; class Betaproteobacteria; order Burkholderiales; family Burkholderiaceae; genus Paraburkholderia; species Paraburkholderia sp. BR10923. The sequence continues at coordinate 100,651 of NZ_JBFPKO010000023.1, forward strand.
GCTCGCGCTGGAACTTCGAGAACATCCGGCTCACCGTTTCGAGCTTCATGCCCAGAAAGCAGCCGATTTCCTCGCGCGTCATGCGCAGATGAAACTCCGCCGCGGAAAAGCCGCGCGCCTTGAAGCGCTTCGACAGATTCAGCAAAAACGTCGCGACGCGCTGCTCGGCGGTCATCGTGCCGAGCAGCATCATCTGGCTCGATTCGCGCACGATCTCGCCGCTCATCATCTGATAGATGTGATGCTGCATCGGTTTGATCTCGCGACAGATCGCCTCGAGCTGCGCGAACGGAATGATGCACACGACGCTATCTTCGAGCGCAATCGCATCGCAATTCTGCTTGCCCTCGCCGATGCCGTCGAGGCCAAGCGAGTCGCCGGCAATCTGGAAGCCAGTCACGTGCTCGCGACCGTCGCGATGCATGACCACGGTTTTGAATGAGCCGGCGCGTATCGCGTAGATGCTTTGAAACTCGTCGCCCGCGCGATACAGCGCGTCGCCGCGTTTGATCGAGCGCGTCGCGCAGATCAACGCATCGAGCCGGCTCAGTTCGTCCGGTGTCAGCTCGGGCGGCATGCAGATCGCGCGCATCGCGCAGGTGGAGCAGCCCGTGACGGCATGGCGTGCCGCCGCGGTGCTGGGCGCGACGTGGATCGGTACGACGTGCGAGGTGCGAGGCGCGTCGTGGCGGGGTTCACGGACTGCGGCAACTTGCATGATCGGCTCCTCGCGGTCAGACCCGGTGCGCACGACGCGCATAGGCAATCGCTTCGATGGCGCGGCAGGCGAGCTCGAACTCCGAGGTCTTGTCGAAGAAGAAGTCGGCGCCCGCCGCTTCGCACGCGCGGCGAAACGCCGTCGCGTCATGATTGGTCAGCACGATGCTGACGATGGACGGCCGCACCCGCGCTAGCGCAGCGAGCAGCAGGAGGTCGGTCTTGCCCGAGAAGCACGGGTCCAGCACCGCGACATCGGCGCGACTCGCGACGATGTCGTCGAACGCGTGCTCGACGCCCGCCGACTCGCCGGCGATTTCGATGCCGGGAATCAGCGCGATCAGGCAAGCAAGCCGGCGCCGGACCTCGACCGCATCGTCGACGAGGAAGACTCTCGATAAGGTGGCTGATGGGGCGGTGTCCATACCAACCAGTATTGGCGACCTAATCTTGGAAACATATCGGCAGCGCTTTAAGCGGTGCTAGGAGTTCAGGTAGTGGTTGTAGGATTATTCCTAGTGGGTTGCTGGCGATGTCGTCCAGCAGCGGCGGCGCCGAGCGGCGGCCCGTTGACCTGCGTCAAGCCGCGTGGCGGGGCGCGCTTCACACTGTCGGTGCAAACGCGCGAGGGCACCACTTCGGGTCATGCCAGCGCTTTCAGAGGGAGTCCGACATGTATGCACGAATTCTGGTTGCACTCGACGACAGTCCCAGCGCGCAGCGCGCCTTCGCCGAGGCGCTGAAGCTCGCGAAGCTGACGGGCGCCACGCTCGAAGCCTGCTGCGTGGTGGGGCACGGCAAGTGGTCGGACAATGCCGACGTGGCTTTCGAGCCGGAACCGGCGGGCGCGGCGCAAGATTTCGCCAGCCGCGCGCTCGATGGCCCGCGCGAGCTGTTGCGCGAGGCGCAGGTGCCGGGCGGCGTGCGGGTGATCGACGCTTACGCCGAAAACGTGTCGGCGGTGCTCGCGCGCGTCGCCGACGAAATCCAGGCCGATCTGATCGTGATGGGCACGCATGGCCGCCGTGGCGTGCAGCGCTTTCTGCTCGGCAGCGTCGCGGAGTCGCTGGTGCGGTCGACCGACATACCGGTGCTGATCGTGCGGCATGACGAACAAGCCCACCCTCGGCCCTGAAGCGCCGCCCAGAGCCAGTTTCTAGCGGCTCAGGCGAGTTCGCTCAGGCGGGTCCGCTGTCGGCGCTGTCCGGGGCTGGCTGGACGCGCGTCGCGCCGCTCGCCTGCGCGGGAATCATCAGCACCGGGCAACAGGCGCGGCGCAGCACGCGCTCGGCGACGCTGCCGAGCATCAGCCGTTGAAACCCGCGGCGGCCGTGCGTGCCCATCACGATGGCATCGGCGTGCCATTCGCGCGCCGTCTCGACGATGCGATGCGCGACGTCTTCGCCGGTGGTCGCGGCTTCGACGGTGCGGGCCGTGCCCTTGACCCCGCGTGCGCTCATCCGGCTCTGCGCGTCGGCCGCGATCCGCTTGCCTTCCTCGATGAACGCGTCCTCGATCGTGGAAGGGTCGAAGCCGGGCGCGTCGTAAGCGATGATGGGTACGTCGATCACGTACAGCGGCATCAGCTCGGCGCCAGATTCGGCGGCGAGGGTCAGCGCGGCGTCGAACGCGCGCGAGGCCGTGGCGCTGCCGTCGAGCGCGACGAGTAGGCGGTGAAACATGGCGGGCTCCTTAAGCGCGCACTTCAGTGCGACAACAGCACCGGCACGCTCATCGATTCGAGCATCGTGCGCGTCGCGCCGCCCAGCACGACTTCGTGCAGACGCGAATGCGCGTAGGCGCCCATCACGATCAGGTCGCAGCCGAGGTCGGCCGCCTGCGACAGCAGCGCGTCGCCGACCGGCGCGCGGTCCGCGACGCTCAGCTCGCGCACGTCGATCCTCACGCCGTGACGCGCGACGGTGAGTGCGATGTCGTCGCCGGCAGCCGTGCCCTGCGGCGGACGATCGGCCGACGAATGAACCGTCAGCAGCGTCACTTTGGCCGCGTGCGCGAGGAACGGCAGCGCGTCGTGGATCGCGCGGGTCGCTTCGCGGCTGCCGTCCCACGCGATCAGCGCGTGGCGGCCGGGCGCCGCGAAGGTGCCGCTCGACGGCACCAGCAACACCGGCCGCCCGGCCGACAGCACGATGTGCTCGACGAACTGTTCGGCGACGAACGCGTCCGGGTCGGTCGGGTCGGGCTGGCCGAGCACGATCAGATCGGCGACCCGCGCATAGGGCGGCACGACGTCGTTCGCATAGCCGTTCGCGGCGATCCACTGGCCGTCGACGTTCGCGCGCGCGAGTTCCGCGCGAAACAGCCGCTCCAGCGCGCTGGCACGCTCGTGGCGCAGGCGCTCGTGCTCCGCATAGTAGTCGGCGGTGCCGGCCATCACGAAGAACGCGTGCCGCGGCGGCACGTACGTCGAAAACAGGCCGGTCAGCGTCGCATGAAAGCGGTGTGCGAGCTGCAATGCGATCTCGAGACGCGGATGTGCACGAACGCTCGTATCGAGGTGAACGAGAATGCTTTTGTAGCTCATCGCCAAAGCTCCGTGACAGAACGTGGGAAACGGGCGCAAGCGGGCTCGCGCCCGTCGTCAAATGGAGTCTATGGGCCCGGCGGGCGAGGCTGTTGATGCAGATCAAGCGCGGGCCGTCGCGAGCTCGATACGGTGGCAGACGCGCTCGACGGTTTGCAACCGCGCCTGGCAATCCTATGCTGTCCTCTGGAGGGCAGCGATGATGGCATCCGAATCCGACGCGCCGCTCGGACGCTTCGCTTCACCATGGACCTCGACGGCATCCGGACAGCCCGAAGGCTGGTTCGATTACGCGTCGGCGTATCAGACCGCGCAGGGCGCGGCGCGCGAGTACGCGGCGCGGAGTTTCGCCGACTGGAGCAAATCGATCGCCTTCGCCGTACAGCGCGAGGCGGAGTGGTTCGACGCGGCGAACCGCGCTTGCGCTGCGTGGTCTGCGTGGTGGCAGGCGGCGTACGGCATCGCGCCGGGCGTCGCGCCGCTCGCGGGCGGCTTGAGCGCGTGGTGGTGGAGCTCGCAGAACGCGCTGCCGTTCGCGGGCGTCGTTTAGCCGCGCGGGCCGGCAAAGCCGGCGTGCGCACCGTCAATGGCAGACACGGCAAGGAGGAGTTCAGATGGGAACGGATCGCGTGGCATTGGTCACAGGCGGGATGGGCGGTTTGGGCGCGGCGGTCAGCCGGGCGCTTCATGACGCGGGTATGACGGTCGCGGTGACGCACTCGACGCACAACGATCACGTGCCGACCTGGCTGCAGCACGAGCGCGACACGGGGCGCGACTTTCACGCATATGAAGCCGACATCGCCGACTTCGATTCCTGCGCGCGCTGCGCGCAACGCGTGCTGACAGAACTAGGCGCGGTCGACGTGCTGATCAACAACGCCGGCATCACGCAAGACACGAGTTTCGCGAAAATGAGCAAGGAGCACTGGGACGCCGTGCTGCGCACCGATCTCGATGGCCTGTTCAACATGACCAAGCCGCTGTTGCCCGGCATGCTCGAGCGGCGCCACGGCCGTATCGTCAACGTGGGGTCGGTCAACGGCTCGCGCGGCGCCTACGGGCAAACCAACTATTCATCGGCCAAAGCGGGCGTGCACGGCTTTACCAAGGCGCTTGCGCTCGAAACCGCGAAGCACGGCGTTACGGTGAACACCGTGTCGCCCGGTTACCTCGCGACCGCGATGGTCGAAGCGGTGCCGCGCGAGATTCTCGACACGAAGATCCTGCCGCAGATCCCGGTCGGCCGGCTCGGACGTCCGGACGAGGTGGCGGCGTTGATCGCGTTTCTATGCTCCGACGAAGCGGCTTTTATCACCGGTGCCGATATTGCGATCAATGGGGGGATGCATATGCATTGAGTGTCCTAGACGGCGATAACCAGGTCTGTGTATTTCGACAGGTGGCCGTCTGAACTCAGCAAGCGCAACGGCTCCGAAAGAGCTTGTGCGACCAGAAGCCGATCAAATGGATCCTTGTAAATATCGGGCAAATCTCGAACCAGAGCGGCATGCACTGCCCGCACGGGCAATTCCAGAAAGCCGCTCGCTTCGATCTCAGAAACGAGGAGATTGACGTCCACCTCGAGCTTTCCAAGACCGGCTTTGATCGAGGCCTCCCAGATACTCGCGCTGCTGACGAAGACCTCGCTTGCATCGAGTATCAGCTTACGGGCAGCTTTGGTCAGCTTGCGATCGTCCGTGACTGCCCAGAGGAAAACGTGCGTATCGAGAAGGAGTCGCATCAACGGCCTTCGAATGCCGCGATAACGTCATCGGGCAAGGGTGCGTCAAAGTCGTCCGCAATGCGAACCTTCCCCTTCAGTCCACCAAACCGCCGAACGGGCTTGGCATATTCCATCGGTACGAGCCGCGCTGCCGGCTTGCCGGCCTTTGCGATCACGATCTCCTCACCGCTGGCCGCGGCATCGACGAGGCGCGAAAACTGGCTCTTTGCTTCGTGGATATTGACTGTCTGCATAACTGCTCCTAGTGGGCTAAGTCCATGTTAGTCCGGTCCGGTATGGCAGTCACGTGACTATCACTAGCTGATTGCCACACTGCCTTCACCGCGCTTGACCCACGTCAATGACCGCCACTCCGACAGGAACAAGATAAGCCCATAGCGAGCGCCTGGACTTGCATTTGCGTGGAACAGGTCCGTTCGACACTTGCGACGGGAGGCGAAGATGGGCATTGATATGCAGATCGTCTACCTTGGTTTCGCGGGTGCCGCACCGCTCGAAGCGGAAGCAGGTGCGCAACTGGTGCGTCTCGCGCGGTTTGGCGCGCTCGTGTCGCACTGCCATCTCGCCATCGAGGCATTGCGCCCGGGATCGGCGCGTCCGCTGTATGACGTGCGGCTCGATCTCGTCACGCCCGCGCGCGAACTCAAGCCCATCGCGCACTGCGCTGACGACGACGCCAAAGCGGCGATCCGCCGCGCGTTCGATGTGGCGGAACTGGCCCTGGAAGCCGCGATCGGCATGGAGCGCGGGAACTGAGCAAACTGGCGTCGTGACGTGACGCGCGGACTGCCGGCGTTGTCGCGGCCACCTCACGCCGGTCTGCGGTCCGCCGAACCCCTGGCCTCGCGGCGCGGCTGGCAAACCTCCGACGCGGCGTGTTCGACATCGCGCCAGAATTCGCAGAGGCCCGGATAAACCGCATCGCGCCAACGCGGACCGATGAACAGGTCATAGTGATTGCACTGCTCGATGGTGATTTGCCGCGCCGTCCGCATCGGCGATGTATCGCACAGCGCATGCGCGCAATGTGTTTGCCCCGCGCCGGTGATCTCGTCGCTGTCGCCCTCGATCGTGCACAGCGGAGTATCGCGCAGCGCGGCGATCCGCACCCGGCGCCCGGCGACCGACCATAAATCACGCGGCAACAGATGTTCGTGAAACACCACGCGAAGCATGTCGAGGAAGTAGCACTCCGTCATATCGAGGACCGCCGCATATTCGTTGGCCGAGCGCAGCGCCCGCTGCGCACCGGGGATGTCGCCGGCGAGCCAGCGGGACCAGTAGTCCGCTTCCAGCCGCAACTGCCGCTCCGGATGCGCGGCAAAAATCGCGGCCTGCTGGATGAATCCCGGATACACGAGACGTCCCGCGCCGCGATAGGGCGGTGGAACGATATCGATCGCATGATCGTGGAACCACTCGAGCGTATGCGAACTCGCGAAGCGGTCCGTGACGGTTGGGTTCAAACGGGTATCGATCGGGCCGCCCAGCAGCGAGATGCTCGCAAGCGGGGCGGCCGCGTCCACTGCGAGCAGCGCCGCGGCGCCGAGCGCGGGCACGCTCGCCTGACAGATTGCGACCACATGAACCGGCGACCCGAACGCGCGGGCGGTGCCGATGAAGCTATCGAGCGCCTGCACGTAGTCGTCGAGCGATAGCGGGCCCGCTTCGAGCGGAACGTCGCGCGCATCGGTCCAATCGGTCACGAATACGTCACGTTCTTCGAGCAGCGTCTCGACGGTCTCGCGCAGCATCACCGAGTGATGTCCGGCGAGTGGCGCGCACAATAGCACTGGCGGTTTGGTGTCAGTAGGTGGTGTAGGCAGGTTGCGCTTGAATCTGAGCAGCGCGCCGAGTGGCAACGAGGCGACGACGTTTTCGTCGACGCTCACGCGGCGACCGTCGACGGCAACCGAGTGGATCGCGAATGGCGGCGTTCGCTCGAAAGCGCAGGTCGATCTCAGCAGCCAGTGGCTGAACGCGTCGGCCGCATGATTCGGGCTGGGCCAGCCCGTTTGCGCGCTCGGCATCGACCCCGAATCGGTTAGAACTCTCCTGACCATCGCGCGAGCGAGGCGTTGTTGTGCGTCGATAAAGGCGTACCACATGATGAACCCCGGCGTTCGTCGATCATGAGGGCAGCGTTGCCGCACCGGCACGAACTCGTGACGCGGGTACGTCGCAAAAGCTTACCGCGAAACTTCGGCGCGAGGGCCTGAAATCGATGCGAGCGCGGTGCATGGCGCCTTAGCATCTGACATGCACGGGTCGTTGCGCGTTTTCCCGGCAGGGTTTTCACGCGCTAGCGTGAATCTGAAGCGAAGCTGAAGGCATCGGGCGATCGATCGGCGTCGAGCGTGACTCACGGTTCGCGTTGACACTTGACCTGGATCAACGAGACAGGCGTTGCACGGACCTACGCTGACGGTGGCAGCCGCTCGCAACAACCCGAGGAGCATCCAATGGCCATATCAGCAAACGCGCAGCAAGGGACCTGGTCCGTCAGTGTCCACACGGAGGAGGCGCAACAAGGCGGGTTTCAGGCGACGATCCATGTCAAACATGTGTCGCCCGAAGGTGACTTCGAACGCACCTTTCAGCAATCGCAGGTGTTCGCCGTGGAAAGAGAAGCGGTACTCGAAGGGCTGCGCGAAGGCATGACATGGATCGCGCTGAAGACGACGCGGACCATCGGGGTGTAAAGCCGATGAGGCCCGCGCGGTGTCATGACAACGTGCGACGTCAATCGAGCCACGTTTTGATCGTCGCAGTCATCGCGGTAGTGGAGATGCCATACAGATCGTGCAGCGTCGGCAGCGCACCAGCGGCGAGGAACGCGTCGGGCAGCGCGATTTGCCGGAACGGCGGCGCAACTCCAGCGCTGAGCAGCGTGCGCGCCACGGCTTCGCCGAGTCCGCCGATCACCGTATGGTTCTCCGCGACGATCACCATGCGGCCCGTGCGCTTCGCTTCGCGCAGGATCGTCACGGTGTCGAGCGGCTTGATGGTCGGCACGTGCAGCACCGCCACACCGACGTTATCTGCCTCGAGTGCCTTCGCGACTTCGAGCGAGCGCATCGTCATGATCCCCGACGAGATCAGCAGCACGTCGTTGCCGTCGCGCAGCAGCTTCGCCTTGCCCAATTCGAAGCGATAGTCGTATTCGTCGAGCACGGCGGGCACGTTGCCGCGCAACAGGCGTGCATAGACCGGCCCTTCGTGTGCGGCAATGGCCGGCACCATCTGCTCGATATCGAGCGCGTCGCACGGATCGATCACCGTCATGTTCGGCATCGCGCGCATCAGCGCGAGATCTTCGGCCGCCTGGTGACTCGGGCCGTAGCCGGTCGTCAGGCCCGGCAACGCGCAGACCATCTTCACGTCGAGATTGTCTTCGGCGATCGTTTGATGAATGAAGTCGTACGCGCGGCGCGTTCCGAACACCGCGTAGGTCGTGACGAACGGCTGCGCGCCTTCGTGCGCGAAGCCGGCGGCCGCGCCCATCAGCAGTTGCTCGGCCATGCCCATCTGGTAGTAGCGGTCCGGAAATTCCTTCGCGAAGATATGCAGGTCGGTGTACTTGCCGAGATCGGCCGTCATGCCGATCACACTCGCCTTGGTGCGCGCCAGTTCGACCAGCGCGTGACCGAACGGCGCCGAACGCGTGACCTGTCCTTCGGCGGCAATCGACGCGATCATCGCCGAGGTTTTAAGGCGCGGCTTATTTGCAACGGTACTCATGCTTGTCTCCCGGCTTCGAGCGCTTCGAGCGCGAGTTGCCATTCGTGTGCATCGACGCGGATGAAGTGATTCTTTTCGCGCGCTTCGAGGAACGGCACGCCACAGCCCATCTTCGTATCGCAGACGATGATGCGCGGTTGCGGCTTGTCGTGATGACGCGCGTTGTCGAAGGCGCGCTTCACCGCGTCGATGTCGTTGCCGTCCAGGCGCTGCGTGTACCAGCCGAATGCTTCGAGCTTGTCGACGAGTGGCTCGAACGCCATGATCTGCGTTGATGGACCATCGGCCTGCTGGTTGTTTACGTCGACGATCGCGATCAGGTTGTCGAGCTTCCAGTGCGCGGCCGACATCAGGCCTTCCCAGACCGCGCCTTCGTCGAGTTCGCCGTCGGAGAACAGCGTGTAGACGAAGGAGTCCGACGCTTTGCGCTTCAATCCGAGGCAGCGGCCGACGGCGATCGTCAGCCCCTGGCCGAGCGAGCCGCCCGACATCTCCATGCCGGGCGTGTAGCTCGCCATGCCGGACATCGGCAGACGGCTGTCGTCGCTGCCGTAGGTTTCGAGTTCATCGGCGGGCAGGATGCCGGCTTCGAACAGCGCCGCGTATAAAGCAATCGCGTAGTGGCCATTCGACAGCAGGAAGCGGTCGCGGCCTTCCCATTCGGGGTCTTCGGCGCGGTAACGCATCGCGCCGAAGTAGGCGACGGCCAGCACGTCGGCGATGTCGAGCGCCTGGCCGATATAGCCCTGGCCCTGTACTTCGCCCATCAGCAACGCGTTGCGGCGGATGCGGTACGCACGCTCGGCGAGCGTGACCGACTCGGTGATGGTCTCAGTGTCCATCGGTAACTCCTGTAGCAGGTCGAGAAAGGGGTTCATCGGTTCACGGATCGCGCGGGCACCAGAAAGACCAGCAAGGCGCCCAGCGTTACCGCGGCGGAAATGAAGATCAGCCCGGCGGTGGACTTGCCGGTCAGATCGTTGAGCCAGCCGACGATCGCCGGAGAGAAGAAGCCCGCCAGATTCGCGAAGCAGTTCACCGCGGCGATACCGGCCGCCGCGGACATGCCGCCGAGCAGCGCGGTCGGCAGCGACCAGAACTGCGACGACGAAGCGAGAATGCCTGCCGACGCAACGCTCAGACACACGATCGACGCACCCACGCTGCCAAGCAGCGGCAACGTCGCGAAGCCGGCGGCGGCGACCAGCATCGGAATCGCCAGGTGAAAGCGGCGCTCGCGGCGACGATCCGCGCTCATGCCGATCAGCGGCAACGCGACGATCGCGCACAGATACGGAATCGCGGTGAACAGGCCGACCAGCAACGGATCGGCGACGCCGGCCTTGCGGATGATCGTGGGCAGCCAGAACGTCAGGCCATACTGGCCCAGCACCACGCAGAAGTAGATCGCGGCCATCAGCCACAAGCGCCGGTCGCCGATGAAGTCGCGAATCGACACGTGCGTGACCGTCTGTTGCGCATCGTTCGCGACGTTGCGTGCGAGCAGCGTTTTCTCCGCATCGTTCAACCACTTCGCTTTGGCGATGCCGTCGTCGAGATACAGCAGAATCGCGATGCCGAGCACGAGCGACGGCAGCGCTTCGAGCAGGAACAGCCATTTCCAGCCCGACATCGACAGCGCGCCGTGCAGCGAATGCATGATCGCGCCGGACAGCGGTCCGCCGATGATGCCCGCGAGCGGAATCGCCATGAAGAACAGCGACAACGCCTTGGCGCGACGCTGCGCCGGGAACCAGTAGGTCAGGTAAAGGATCACGCCGGGCGCAAAGCCGGCCTCGGCTACGCCGAGCAGAAACCGCAGCACATAGAACGCGGTAGGTGTTCTGACGAACACGAAGCTCGCGGAGATGACGGCCCACGTCAGCATGATTCGCGCAAGCCAGCGACGCGCGCCGACGCGATGAAGAATGACGTTGCTCGGCACCTCGAACAGGAAGTAGCCGAGAAAGAAGATGCCGGCGCCCATCCCGTACACCGTTTCGCTGAATTGCAGATCGTTGAGCATCTGCAGCTTCGCGAAGCCGACGTTCACGCGGTCCAGATACGCGCCGAGGTAGCACAGCATCAGGAATGGAATCAGCCGCCGGGCGACTTTCGCATAGGTCCGCGCTTCGAACGTGAGTTCGTCGTTTCGCGGCATCACGTCGCCGGCAACGGTCGCGGTGTATTTCGCTTTCATCGATGTCTCCTGTGTGCGCCACGGCAGGCGCTGCTGCGCGTGCCCGCGGCCACGTGCCCCGGATAGTGTCCCGGGTGCGTTGCTTGCACCGTCTGGCGGCGCGCAGTGTTTCAGTGAATCAGCATGCCGCCGTTGACGTCGAGCGTGATCCCCGTCAGGTAGCTCGACAGGTCGCTCAGCAGAAACAGGCACGCGTTCGCGACGTCCGCGGCGTCACCGAGCCGGCCGAGCGGAATGCCTTTGATGATGTCCTCGCGCATCGCGGGCGTCAGTTTGTCGCCCGTGATCTCCGTATGGATGAGGCCCGGCGTGATCGAGTTCACGCGGATATGGTTCGCGCCGAATTCACGCGCCATCGCCTTGGCGAGGCCGAGCACGCCCGCTTTCGCGGCGCTGTAGTGCGGGCCGCCGAAGATGCCGCCGCCGCGCTGCGCCGAGACCGAGGACATGCAGACGATGCTGCCGCCGTTCTGCTCCTTCATCGCCGGGAGCACCGCTTGCGACATGTACAGCGTGCCGCGCAGATTGACGTCGACGATCGCGTCGAAGTCCTTGCCGCCGATCTCGAGCGTGCGCACCGGCTGCGTGATGCCCGCGTTGTTGACGAGACCGTCGATGCGTCCAAAGCGCTGCAGCGTCTCGCGCGCGGCCGCGATGCAGGCGTCCTTGTCGGTTACGTCGCAAGCCAGACCGAGATGCTTCGCGCCGAGCTCGGCGGCCGCGCTTTGCGCATCTTCGCGGCGCAGATCGAGGATCACGACGCTTGCGCCTTGCGCGGCCAGTGCGCGGGCCGTGGCCTTGCCGATGCCTCGCGGCGACGCCGCACCCGTCACGATGATGGTCCGGTTCTCGAGCAACATGGTTTGTCTCCTGTGTGTTGACTGGTGCCCAGAGTGTCGGCTCGCGAGGCGCCCGCATCAACGCGGAAACGTTCAGCAATAGCTGAGAAAAATTCAGATGACGGATGGAGCGCACGCGCGGCGCTGTGCCAGGCGTGCAGCCGGACGCGAACGAAAACGCGGATTCAGCCCCGCAAGTCGGCGGCCGCTTCGCGCTCGATCCACGCGAGAAAGCGCTCGACGCGCGGCAGGTCCGCGTTCTGCGCCGGATAGACGAGATGGTGGGCACCGACTTCGACCGCGAAGCTGGCGTCGAACACGGGCGCGAGCAGGCCTTCGCGTATCTTCACCGATGCGAGCATCAGGCTTTCGAGCGCGATGCCGAGCCCGAGCGCCGCGGTTTCGAGCGACATGTACGAGCGGTCGAACGAGAAGTCGAAGGTCTTGTGCGCGGCGGAGACACCGGTCCTGCCGAACCACTGTTTCCACTGCACGAGCGGCGACTCCGAATAAATCAGCCGATGCGACAGCAGGTCTTCCGGCGTCTTCACCGGATGTTGCGCGAGGTACTTCGGCGACGCGAGTGGCGCGATGAACTCGCCGCGCACCGTTTTGACTTCGACGTTGGTCCAGTTGCCGTAGCCGTGGCGCACGTCGATGTCGTAGAAGCCGTTCGAGAACGACACGTTTTCGTATGAGCAGGCGACGTTCAGCTGGATGTCGTCGTTCGCTTCCTGGAACGAAGACAGTCGCGGCAGCAGCCACATCAGGCCGAAGCTCGGGCTCGAATGCACGCGCAGGATCTCGACGTCGGTACGGCTCGACGCGCGTTCGGTCGCGCGGCTCAGGTCCGCGAGCGAGCCCGTCACGTCGGCCAGATAACGCTCGCCGGTCGGCGTCAGCACGAGTCCGCGGCCGGAGCGCTGGAACAGCGCCTGCCCGATGATCGATTCGAGGTTGCTCAGCTGATGACTCACCGCCGACGCGGTCAGGCCAAGTTCGTCGGCCGCGCGATTTACGCTTTTCGTGCGGGCAACGCTTTCGAACGCGATGATCGCCTTCAGCGGTGGGATGCGCATAGTGAAATTTTTTTTCAGTTGCAGTTGAAGGAAACCGCCTTGTTCGCGAGTGATGCGCACTGCCATTCTGCCCGTAAGCCGCACTGATACCGATATGGCGCAGTGCACCACTGCGCAGGAGACAGACCGCCGTGTATTATCCGTTTTTCTTCGCCGCAGGCGATCTGCGCGGCGTTCTCGCTAGTCAAGCAAGCTTCGCTCGACATCCGTCATACGCCTATTGTGCCGCCTGACGGCATGCGCAAGCTTCGCGGTTATGCGTTGCTCAAACGCTATCACCTGATCGCCGCCCGGCGATGAGCGTGCGAATGCGGCGCTTCAACGCGTCGCCGCTTCGTCTTCCGTCTCGCTCGCCTCGCGCGTCGACTTCGTCGCCGGTGCTTGCTGATTCACGTCGTCGACGACCTCTGGTTGCTTGCGCTCCAGCAAGCCAGCGACCGGATGCCCGCTCTGCCGCCGGCCGGAACGCCCCGCATACGCGCAACAAGCGCCGACTACGAATGCGCCCAGCGCGGGCAGCGGAAGCGCAAGGCTGAGAAACACCGAACCCGTGCCGATTGCCACCCACGCGACGAAGGATATGTTCTTTCGATTGACTAGTGCGCGTCGGATCATCGTCGTTTCTCCTTTGCCGCGCGCCGCGCCTCGTGTGCTCGTCGCAAGACGGTGGCGTGCGTGAGATAGCGGTGCTGGAGCGTCGGGACGAGGGTCTTCTTCAGATCCCGGTGGTCGGATCGATGCGTGCGGCGGGATCGCTTTCGACGACACCGCGTGTGGCTTCCCAGTACGGTTCGCGATGATAGAACTGGTGGACCGACGCGCCCCATGCGCGATCAGCCATCGCCGGCCAATGGTCCTTGTCGAAGCCCGGCGAACTTTTCACCTGCTCGGCCGTGGCGTCCAGCTGGAAGCACTTGCGGTCCGTGTCGAGCGTCAGCGCGCGCCAGGGGATCGCGTGCAAGGTGCCGCCGATGCCGAGAATGGCGCCCTCCGTCAGCACCGCATACGCGATGCGGCCGCTGCGCACGTCGAGCATGATGTCGGAAATCTTGCCGAGGTCCTGGCCGTCGGAAGACAGTACCTTGTTGCCGTCGAGCGTGGCGGCGGCCATTACGTCGGGGCCGGGACCATCGCCAACGCCACCGCCGGCGATCCGTGCGCCGGTGGCCGGCTGTGCGGGAGTCGAGGAGGCGTTCGGGTCGAGAGGATCGGGCAGGTCCATGTTGAAACTCCTGATTTCCACGGAATACCTGTGCTGCGCAAGACGCGTACCTGATGCAGGATTCGACGACTAGAATAAAACCATGCCGTGTCGAGACGGCTGCGCTGCGCCCGCAGAGGGGGAGCGATCATGCGTTGTGGAATCGTTGGTCTATGCACTGGCGTGGCGGGCGCATTTGCGCTGTGTGGCTGCGTCTATTACGGTCCCTATTCGTACTATCCGGGAGCGGGTGGTTATTACGCCTGCACCAGCGGGGCGGCCACCGCCACCACGGAATCAGCGACCGGCAGCGCGCCTACGGCGGCAAGCGGGACGGCCGGCGCGAATCCGGCGCCAAACGATTTGCCGTTGTCGGGACAGGATTGCACCTATGTCGCGGTTCCTGCGCCTGCTTATTACGGCTATCCCGGGTATTACGGTTATCCGGGCTACTACGGGTATCCCTACGGCTACCCATACGGTTATCCATGGGCTGGCTACTACGGATGGTGGGGACCGTCAGTGGTGATCGGAGGCTACTGGGGCGGTGGCTATCATCATGGCGGCTACTACGGCCACTGGCACGGAGGACATGGCGGGCACTGGCATTGAGCAGCCAGCACGCCACCCACTACGAAAACGTCCCGGGATAAAGGTTCTCGCTCATATCAAGATTGCCAGTCTGCGCATAAATCAGCGGCTTTCCGCCCGCGCCGGCTAGCGCGCCATCGACGACACGCCCGATCACCACCCGATGATCTCCCGCCGCGATGTCATCGACCACCCGGCACTCGAAATGCGCGAGCGCATCGACCAATAGCGGCGCGCCGGTCACGCAGGTACGCCAGCGAGTCGTCGCGAGCTTGTCGACGGCGCGGCCCGACTGCGTGCCGAAGTGCTCGGCGAGCTTCTGTTGATCCGCGCGCAGCACGCTGATCGCAAACACCGCGCCGCTGCGCAGCAGTTCGTACGACTGATGCTCGGGACTGATGCCGAGCGCGACGAGCAATGGTGCAAACGAAACCTGCATCACCGAGCTTGCGGTGAACGCATTGCGGCGCTCGCCGTCCGCTACGCCGATCACATATACGCCTGACGTCAGATGCCGGAAAAGCCGCGCGATCCTGTTGCTCATAGGGGTTGCACCATTCCAATGTGTTGTCGTCGATCGCCGCTTTGCCGCTATTGCAGAAGAATTGTGCGGCAGCGCGCAGAATTTCCCGCTTTGGCTCGTATGCTTTGAAGCATAAACGGAAGCCAAAATCACAACCAGATGGCTTCCCGAGGCCCTTCGCATTCAGCAATCACATGCGGAGTGTGGCACTCATCGTCGGGGGGCATCATGAGAAATCAAGCGAAGAGCACCGTCGCGATTCCATCATATTTCAAACGTGCCACGTCATCGATGTTACCTCGATGTGTGCTGGCTCGTTGCCGTTCAGTCACCCCAACTTCGATTTCCTGGCGCTAGCCGCGCCGTTGCGAAATACAAGATCGCGTCCACCGAATCAGCGTCCGGAGCAGAGCGCAAGCTTTAGCGAACAGGATGCGGTCGGCGAATGTTGCGTGACCGCCTACGGAGTCAAATGATGAACCTGAAAAAAAAGCAAAAGGGTGTGGTGGCCGTCGAAACCGCGCTCGTACTTCCGCTTCTGTTGCTGATTGTGTTCGGAATCGTCGAGTTCGGCCTGGCTCTGTACGACCAGGCTGTCATCACCAACGCCGCCAGGGAGGGCGCGCGGGCGGGCATCGTGCTAACGAGTCCCAGACCCACGACCACGGACATTACGAGCGTTGTGACCGGCTATACGTCCTCGTACCTGATTTCTTTTGCGGCGAAAAACCCCGCGCCATCGGTCTCGGTGACCAACGCAGGCGGGTCGTTCGGCACCGCGTTGGCGGTCAAGGTCTCGTACACGTTCACGGGGTTGTTGCTCGGCCCCCTGATGAACCCGTTGACTGGGCCGATCACGTTGAGCTCCACGGCCACGATGAATAACGAATAAGAAGAACATCATGCGTAACGTCCATACCCTGCGTACTCAGCGCCGCGCCAAATCGATGAAGAAGCAGAAGGGCGCGGTGGCCATCATGGTCGCCTTGCTGCTGCTTATGCTCCTCAGCTTCGCGGCGCTCGCGATCGACATTGGCAACCTGATGGTGGCCCGCACTCAGGCACAGACTGCCGCGGACACCGCGGCGCTTGCAGGGGCACAGTGCCTCTATACCCAAGCCAGCAACGCTAGCTGTAACAACGCGAGCGCGGCCAATCCGGATTGGAACGACTCGCAGACCGTGGCTGTTTCGTTCGGGCCGAAGAACAACGTGCAGGGGGCGGCCGTGCAGTTGCATACGTCGGATGTCACTACGGGCTATGTGAATGTGACCAATGTTGCGGCTGGTGTATCCCAGGCCACCGTGCCGGTAGCAAGCGGAAAGATCGTGCCTGCGGTCCAGGTGACGGTCCACAAGGACGGAACCGACTCCAACGGTAGCGTCCCGCTGTATCTGGCGCAAGTGCTGAACATCGCGTCGCTGAAGACGAGTGCGACGGCGACCGCGGTCGTGGCTAGTCCGGGAACCGCTGAAGTTGGGGCACTGTTCCCGGTCGTGATGTCGCAATGCCTGTACAACTCCTACTGGAATTCGGCGACCAACTCCCCCAAGCTTGCTACCAGTACAACCGACCCCCAAGCGGCCAACAACGGCACGCCCATTCCGCAGACGATCGGCCAACCGTACATCTTCGGGATCAGAGCGTCGTACCAGGCCGCCAATTGCAACGCAGGACAATGGACGTCCCTCTCTTCTGCTAACAGCCAGCTTGGTTCCGACGCCATAGTCGGGTTGATGACGAGCGGAAACGCGAGTCCGATGTCTATCGGCCAACCGATTTATCTCGAGACGGGCCTGAATAGCAATGCGTTCCACAATGTTGGAACCTGTAGTCAGATTCCGGCGGGTTCGGCGGGTAGTTGTGCCTGGGTGACGGTAGCCGTGGTGAGTAATGTTACGGGGGGACAGGGGAGTACCCCGCCGATCGTCGCATTCGGGTGCCTGCACATCCTGAACGAGACAGGCAGCGGCACCAACGCACTGATCACCGTTCAGATGGGCAACGATCCGAACTACTGCAAAAACAGCCAGATGGACGGCATCGGCCCCAACTATGGGACGATCATGATGCCCCGGTTGGTTCAGTAAGATTGCCATCGAGGCGCGCTTCACGGCATGGCAACTCTGCGGCGTAGCAGAAGCCCGCCTCAACGCTATCTGATCAGGACGCCTACACCCAGTCAGCGCGACTCAACCTATAGTCCTGACTCGACAATGCCGTGCGCAGTGTCCCTGGCCACGCACTCATATCGACGCTCGAAGCCGCGCCAACAGCCACTTCTTGAAAATCTTGAGTTTCGGGTTGAGGTCCTCCCCCTTACGGTAAAGGAGGTGGTACCCGTGGTGGATGGTGCATGTGTGCGGGATGGCCTGCACCAACCGGCCGTCCCGGAAGTCCTGCTGAAACAGGAACAAGGGCACCAAGCCGAAGCCGAGACCTGACATGGCGGCTTCGCGCATCATCAGCATCTGCAGAAAGCGCGGGGATTTGCCGAGGCTTGGCATCTGCAGCCCGTGCTGTTCGAAAAACTTCTGCCAAGGTTCTTCGCGCGTGCCGGCAATGCTCAGCAACGGGGCCGTGAGCAAGTCGGCGGGTTCATGCACATCGACCTGCTGCTTCATGCGCGGCGAGCAAACCACGCCCGCCTCGGTTGTGTCGAGCAGGCAGATCGAATCGTAACCGGGCCACGGGGGTGAGCCATAACGGATGCGAGCATGGACGGGCGCGTCGTAATCAAGTTCCTTGAGTTCCTCGGCCAGCACGTCCACCTGGATATCCGGGAATTTGGCGCGGAACTCGCTGATGTTTTGGACCAGCCAGAGGGTGAAGCCAACGTTGACGGAAAGGATCAGCGTCGACTGGTCTGCGCTTTCCTTCAGCCGGCTGCCCGCCTCGGCAATCTGGTTCAGGCCCACCGTAATCTGTTCGTGATAGGTCCTGCCGACGGGTGTCAGTGAAATCCAGCGGCCATTGCGTTCGAACAGGCGAACCTCGAGTTGTTCCTCGAGCGTCTGGATCATGCGGCTGATCGCGCCCTGGGTCACGTGGAGTTCGGCGGCCGCCGCGGTAAAGCTTTGCAGGCGGGCAGCGACCTCGAAATATCTGACGGCTGTCAGAGAGGGAAGGCGCTTCATTTCAAACGTTCTTGCATGAGTTGAACTCATTCTAGCGTACAAGGAATCGTTTTAGATCGGGTACTTACCCCACCTACACTGTGCTCACTCGAACTACATCGATAGAGACGACATGAACGCAGTGATTGAAACCCAACCCTTCGCGGCCACCGAGGGCGAAGCCTACCGCCAGCGCGCGCTGAAAGCGGGCGAGGCATTCCTGAAGGCTGTCGACGCGATTCTTCCGGTGCTGCGCGCAGGCCGCGAGCAGTCCGAGCGCGAGTGTCGCGTTCCCGATGCCAGCGTCGAGGCCATGCTCGATGCCGGCGTGTTCCGCAGCCTCACGCCGCTGCAATACGGCGGCCTGGAACTCTCTCCGGCGGACTTCTACGACGGCCTGATGCGCATTGCCCAATGCGACAGTTCCGCGGCGTGGATCGCCGGCCAGATCGTCTGCCACAACCTCGAAATCGCGGCGATGGACCCGCAGATGCATGAGGATTTCTGGGGCGTCTATGGTCCGGACGCCCGTGCCTCCAGCTCTTACGCGCCGCTCGGCAAGACCGAACCGACCGAGGGCGGCTATATCCTCGATGGCAGATGGACCTTCTCCAGTGGCGTCGATTTTGCGCACTATGTCGTGCTCGGCGGTGGTGAGCGCAATTTCCTGGTGCCGATCAAGGATCTGGTCATCGACCACGACAGCTGGGACGTGCAGGGCCTGCGCGGAACCGGCAGCAAGGCGGTCACGGCGAACAAGGTGTTCGTGCCGAATCACCGCATCCACGTGATGGTCGATGTCGTCAACGACATCAACCCTGGCTACGAGGCGATCCAGACACCGCTGTATCGCGGCGTGTCGTGGATGACGGTGTTCTACGCGACGGCTGCCAATACCGTGATCGGCACGGCGCTGGAAGGCGTGAATCTGTTTCTTGAACAGTCCCGCAATCGCTATACGAAGATGGGCACCGGGGCACGCCTGGCCGAAAACCCCATCCTCCATCTGAAGCTCGCAGACGCGTTGACCCGCATCAACGACATTCGCACGCGGACCCTGAACAACTGGCGGCATATTTTCGATCAGGCCTGCAAAGGCGAACCGATTTCGCATCTGGAGCGTCTGCGCGTGCGCTTCGAATCGGCCGATTCGTTCGCCGCCTGCTTCGATGTCCTGCATGACATCTGGCCGATGGTCGGCGCAGTGGCTTCGCAGAGCTCCAATCCGATGCAGCTGATCTTCCGCAACCTGATGGCGGCGCGCACGCACGGCACCGGCGGCAAGGAGCTCGCGGCGAGCGCTTATTCGCGGGCGCTACTGGGTCTGCCGGCGCCCGAATTCAAGGTCAACGACTTCGCCACTGCCGCCTATTGGCGCTAATCCCGCAGACATCACGGAGCGAAAACGCAATGATGATTCAACAGCAATTCGTCGCGGACAAGCAGCGGTGGGCCCTGCTGGAGCGTGGCCGCCCGCTCGATGACAGCCGCTCATTCCGACGCTGCCTTGGTCAGTACCCGACTGGGGTGACGGTGATCACGGCCAGTCATGACGGCGGTCCGGTCGGCATGACGGTGAATTCCTTCGCGTCTGTCTCGCTGGACCCGCCATTGATCCTGTGGTCGATCCGGCGCGAGTCGAGAAATGTCGAGGCTTTCAGGAGCGCAGAGCATTTCGTGGTGAACATGCTCGCGCATGACCAGGTCCAGGTGTCGCAGTGGTTCTGCACGAGTCATCCGCAGAAGTTCGAGCTGGTGTCGTGGGTGGCGGGGCTCGGCGGTGCGCCGTTGATCTACGGTGCGGTTGCGCAGCTGGAATGCCAGCGCGTTTCCGTCCAGGAAGCCGGCGATCACCTGATCCTGATCGGCGAGGTCAAGCAATACGCGCATTTCGACGGCAAGCCCCTGACGTTCAGCAATGGCGAATACGCGATGACGCAAGGACTGCCGCGCGAGCATCACGGCGCACCAAATTGACAGGGGATTCAAATTGCAAATCCAGGAAATCGGCTATCTGGGCATCGACGCCACCAACATGGACGAGTGGCGTGCGTTCGCAACGGACTACATCGGATTCGAAGTCCGTTCGCTGGATCAGGAGTGTCTCGGCCTGCGCATGGATGACTATGCCTGGCGTCTGTTCGTGCGTCCGGCGCAGCGCAATGGCGTCGGGTTTATCGGCATGAAGGTCGACAGCCTGGAAGCCTTGGAGGCGGTGCATGAGGAAATGACCGCGGCGGGTATTCCAGTGCACGAAAGCAACGCTGCAGAGCGGTGCGAACGCAGCGTGCAGCGCATGTTGTGGGCATCAGACCCAGACGGCAATCGGGTCGAATTTTTCGTTGGACGTAGTACCGACGCGAGCCCCTTCAAGCCGGGCCGCCCGATCGGAGGCTTCCGTACCGGTTCGCTGGGGTTCGGCCACGTTGTCATCGGCACTCCGCTTCTGGAGGAGATGGAATATTTCTACATGAAGGTGCTCGGCTTCGGCCTGACCGACTATATGGAAGGGGACATCAAGGTGCGCTTTATTCATGCCAATGAGCGGCATCACTCGCTGGCGCTGGTCAAAACCCCTGCCAGATTCCTGCATCACGTTATGGTCGAATACAAGTTCATGGACGATGTCGGCCGGCTATACGACAAGGCGTTGACCATGCCGGGCATGATCCAGACGAGTCTCGGCCGACACGGGAATGACCACATGCTCTCTTTCTATTCGAAGACGCCCGGTGGATTTCTCATCGAAACGGGGTGGGGTGGCCGGCTGATCGATCGTGAAAGCTGGAAGCCAGAGGAGCTCTGGTGCATGAGCCTGTGGGGGCACGAGCGTAGCTGGGAGACGCCTGAAAACCGGCTCAAGCAGCGCGAGCAAAACGCGCTGGCCGCCAGCAGGGGAGCGCTGGCACCGGTTGAAATCAACGGCGAAGGCGGATTCGTGAGTCGCGATGCCGCGATCTGATGGCGTGCAGTGAGTGTGCCCGCCCGCCGGTTTTTTCTGGCGAATACGAACCGAACCGCTTCCAACGGAATTGCGATGCCCCACCTGACTCGACGCCGGCCGGATCGGCGGCTGATCCTGTTGCTTGGCGCGCTTGCCGCCTGCGGTCCGCTCGGGACCGATATCTATCTGCCGAGCCTGCCGGCGATTGCCGCGTCGTTCGGCGTCCCGGCCGCCGCCGCGGCGGCAACGCTGACGGCTTTTATCGCCGGGTTCTCGATCGGCATGGTGCTGTACGGTCCGATCTCCGACGCGTACGGGCGGCGTCCGGTGCTGCTCGCCGGTCTCGGCCTGTTCGTTGTCGCCAGCGTTGCATGCTGGCTCTCCCCCTCCATTAACCAGCTCATAGTGATGCGCTTTTTGCAAGCGCTCGGGGCAGGCGCTGCCTCGGTGCTTGCGCGGACCATCGCGCGTGATGCGCACGAGCCCGGCGAAGCGTCGAAAGTGCTGTCGATGGTCGCGCTGGTCACCTCGGTCGGACCGCTGCTCGCGCCGTTGATCGGGGGGCAACTGTTGCTGCTCGGCGACTGGCGCACGGTATTCGTCGCACTGACGCTGTTCGGCGCGTTCTGTTCAGTGGCCGCGTGGCTGCGTGTGCCGGAAACGTGGCCGCGGGAGAAGCGCGCTAACCAGGCCGCGTTGCAGTCGTTCGCCGCATACGGGCGGCTGCTGCGCGATCCGGCCGTCTGGGGGCATCTGCTGTGCGGCGGGATGGTGTTTGCCGCGATGTTCACCTACATCACGGAGACGCCGTTCGTCTATATCCAGTATTTCCATATCTCGCCGCAGCACTATGGCCTGTTCTTCGCACTGAATGTGCTCGGCATCATGGCCGGCAACTTTCTGAACACGCGCTATGTCGGCCGGTTCGGCGTGTTGCGGATGATTTCCGCCGCATCGACGCTCTCGTCTGCCGCAGCACTGTTCGTCGCGTTTGCATGCTTGACCGGGTGGGGCGGGCTGTGGTCGATGGTGGCCGGACTGTGCTGTGTCATCGGCGTGGTGGGACTGCTTTCCGCCAATTGCGCGACCGATCTGATGTCGCGCTATCCAGACAATGCCGGCGCGGCAGCGGCGCTGTTCGGCGCGACCCAGCTCGCCTTCGGCGCGCTGGCTAGCTTCGTCGTCGGACTGTTCCCGGGGATCTCGCCGGCCGGCATGGGCTGGACCATCGGCGTGTGCGGCGTGCTCGGCTACGTCGGCAGGGTTTTGATCGTGCGGGGACATGGACGAGAGGCCCTGGCGCTGTCGACGTGAATGTAATGAAGGCGCCTGGATGATCTGAAGTCATTCAAGCCGCGAAAATGTTGCTTTGTCGTAGAGTTTCGGGCCCGTAACCTTGGCTCATGGAGTGCCACGGACGACGGCCCGTCAATCAAATACCAGAACGACCCATCTAACAGGAGACTCAGCATGTCACAGGCACTCAAGGCCAGATTCAAACACGTCGGCATCCATGTCATTGATGTCGACAGGATGGTGGAGTTTTACCAGCGATGGTTTGGCCTGGTGACGATGAAGGCGGACTGAGCTGGCGTCCGGCGCCGGATTTCCTGGTAGGCGCGGGCCTCGCCTATGTCGATCAGCGCAAGCTCGGCAAGTACAACATCGGGGACTCTCGGTGTCGACTATCGGCTGTCGAAACGCACCGACCTGTTCACGGTCGGCACCTGGCAGCACGCGTTTGCGGGCGCGAAAGTGGCAGGAAATTTCTACGCAGTGACGCCGTATTCGCAGTCACCGACGATGCCCAACGGTGTGGGTGCATCGTCGACGCGGACGCAAACGATCGTGCAACTGGGCATTCGCCACGTGTTTTAAGAAGGAGAGAAGATTATGAGCAGCAGTCCTCTTGGCACGAAATTGATGCCCTCGCTCGAAGCATCGTCGAAGATGACCCGATCCGCGGGCCTGTGGGTCGTTTGTGGTGCCGCCATCGGCCTGATGTTCGGCTTCGGGCCGCTGTTTTTCAGCGTCGCGGGCGTGTTCCTGAAGCCCATGGCGGCGACCTTTGGCTGGGGCCGCTCCGACGTGGCGGTGCTGCCGATGTTCTCGCTGATAGGGACGACGCTAGGAGCGCCGGCAGTCGGCTTTCTTGCCGATCGGCTGGGCTGGAGCAAGGTCGTCGCGGGTTCGATCGCGCTTCTCGCGGTTTCGCTGGTTGCGCTTGCAGTTGCGCCGGCTAATCACGCCTATTTCGCCGCGGTCGGTTTCCTGATCGGCTTTCTCGGCTCGGGGACCACGCCCGCAGGCTACCTGGGCGTACTGCCGCGCGTCTTCGACAAGCGCCTCGGCATGGCGCTCGGGTTCGCGATGATCGGTACCGGTGTGGGTGGCTTCTTCGCACCCATCGCCGCCAACCGGCTGGGCGTGATGATGGACTGGCGCCATTGGTTTGGCGCGAGCGCGCTGGTCGTGCTGGTGCTCGGCTTCGTGGCGCATCGGCTGATGTTCCGCAATCTGCCGGAACAGAAGTACTTTGCCGCGGATGCAAGGGCGGCGGCATCGGTCGACCCGGGGCTTACGCTCGGCGAAGCGGTGCGCGGCTATCGCTTCTGGCTGCTCGCGATCGTCATGTTCCTGATTTCGAGCGCGATTCTTGGTGGCTTCGTGCATCTTGCTCCGTTCGTTAGCGACCGGGGGCTTGGACACGATGTCGGCGCACAGGCGGCGGGCTTCGTCGGTGCGGGTCTCGCGATTGCGCGGGTAGGGCTTGGCGCAGTGCTCGACCGCGTGTTTGCTCCATTCGTGGCCTGCGCCGCCTTCTTTGTCGGCGCGATGGGTTTTGCGATCTTCCTCACTGGCGCCGCGCACGTGCCGGCGTTGATCATTCTGGCGGCGTTGCTGCTCGGCATTTCGACGGGCTCGGAAGGGGATCTGATTCCGTTCCTCGCGCGCAAGTATTTCGGCAATCGCTCGTTCGGCTCGATTTACGGCTGCCTGTTCGGCGCGGCGACGCTGGGCGGCGCGGCCGGCCCGTTCCTGTACGGCCTTGCATTCGACCGCCTGGGCTCATATGAGCTGGTGCACGAAGTCTCGCTGGTTGCGTGCGTCGTCGGCGCTGCCGCGATCCTGCTGCTTGGGCGTTACCCGGCAATGAAGGCCGCGGGCGAATAACGATTGGGATGACACTTCAATGATGCTGACAAGAGACAACACTTCGAAATTCGTGCAGGCGGGCGCCGTCAAGGTGCACTATCACGAGGCCGGTACAGGGCCCGTCCTGCTGTGCATTCATGGCGGTGCGCCAGGTGCTTTCGGCTGGGGGAACTTCGGCCGCAACCTGGAAGCGCTGTCGCGCCATTTCCGCACGCTCATCGTCGACCTGCCGGGCTACGGCAAATCCGACAAGCCGCAGATCGAGGGGCCGCGCACCAGTTTCTATGCGCGCACCTTCCGCGACATGCTCGAGGCGCTGGGCATCGCCAACGCGCATGTAATGGGTCTCGCGACCGGCGGTTCGGTAGCCTTGAAAATGGCGATCGACTATCCAGAGCTGATCGATCGCCTGGTGGTGATCAGTGCGCCCGGCGGGCTATCGCTTTTCCAGCCCATGCCGCCCAGGCCGGATACGCACAATTACTACGCCGGCGAAGGTCCGAGCATGGAGCGCATGCGTGCCAATCTCGAGCGGCTCGTCTACGACCCGACGATCCTCTCCGAAGAGGTGATCCGCGAACGCTACGAGGCGAGTATCGAGCCCGAATTCATGAATCAGGCGCCGGAAGGTCACGGCGGCAAGCCGGGGCAGACACTGGAGCCGTTGTGGCAGGACCTGCACAAGATTCAGGCCGAGACGCTCGTCATCTGGGGACGTAATAACCAGACGATCAACTACGACAATGCCCTGTTCATGTTGACCCGCATTCCCCGGGCGCGCGTCCATATCCATGGCAACTGTGGACTGTGGGTACCCTACGAGAAGATGGAAGAATTCAACAGTAATGTCACCGGCTTCCTGTCGGTGGACCTGACGGCGAGGCCTGCACAATGAAGAAGCACACCAGTATCTGGCAACACCTGTTCAAGACGCCCCACAAGCTGGCGTGGGTCGATGCCGCCGGTGTCGATACGCGCTATCTGGAAGCCGGTCCGGCCGATGCGCCGGTGGTGATTCTGCTGCATGGCACGGCGGGCAGTCTGGAGAATTTCGGCGCGAACTATGCGGCGTATGCCGGCCATTTCCGCGTCATCGGTCTGGACATGCTGGGCTGCGGCTGGACCGACAAGCCCGATTACGACTACCTGATCGAGGACTACGTCGAGCACGTGCGCGGCTTCATGGACGCCATGGGTATCGCGAGAGCCGCGGTTGTCGGCGTGTCTCTGGGCGCCTGGGTGGGCGCGGCACTGGCATTGGCCCATCCGGCTCGTGTCGACAAGCTGGTGCTGGTGGCCCCCGCGGGCATCATCGTCGATCCGGAAGAGGAGAGACGCTTTGCCGAAGGTGTGCGCAAGAGCCGATCTTCCGCCGCGGCCGAACCTGGCTGGGAAACTGTTTCCGCTGCCTTGAAAGCGCTGCTTCTGGACCCGGAGGCACTGTCCGACGAACTGGTTGGCGTGCGCCTCGAGATTTACCGCGACCCGCGCATGAAGGCCGCCATGCCCCGTCTTCTGGCCTTCTCACTGGGCGGTCAGGCCCTCAGCGAGGAAGAGTGGCGCAGCATGACCCTGCCTGTCCAGGTGATCGCCGCCGTTGATGCGCCCAATATGTTTCTCAGCAACGCCCATGCGATCGCGAGGACCGTACCGAACGCGCAGCTCGTGGAAATCAAGGGCTGTGACCACTGGGCACAGTATGAACAGCCCGAGAGATTCAATCAGGAGAGCATTGCATTTCTGCAAGAAGGCTGATCATGCAGACGCCGAGCGCTAGACTGCGCGCTTCGCGTCGGAATCCCACAAAAGCGATACACGCGTCACGCAGTTCACCATTCCCCCTTCGAAGCTGATTTCGCCATCCGGATCCAACGAGAAGTCGGGAATGCGCTTAAACCACTCCTCGAGGAACACGCGAATCTCACTGCGCGCAAGGAGCGCACCGGCGCAGCGATGAGGACCGTTGCCGAAGGCCGCATGTTGCGAAGCATTGGCACGTGCGAAGTCTGCATGCATCGGGCACTTGAACTTGCGCTCGTCCATACCGTGTAGCAGCGGACGGACGTACACCCGATCGCCCGCTTTGAAACGCAGGCCCTTGTATTCGAAGTCGCGCGTCATCACCCGGCCTGTGCTCGAAGGCGCGAACATGCGCAGCAATTCCTCGACCGCGTTCCCCGCCAGCTCCGGGTGTTCCGCCAGCTGACGACGATGCGCGGGATGACGAGCGAGATAGAGCACCGCAAAGCCCATGGTGGACGCGACAGTGTCGAGTCCGCCAAAGATGACGTTGACCATCATGCCGCGGATCTCTTGCTCCGTGAGGGGCCTGCCGAATACGGTTCCATTCACTATCGCGCTGATCAGGTCCGTACCCGGCTCTTTCTGGCGCTCACGAATGATGCTCTCCAGGTA
>NZ_JBFPKO010000240.1:0-254 GCF_040948765.1 Paraburkholderia sp. BR10923
ATCTTTCGCATTGTGCAATTTCAACGCGCATCAACCTTTTTAAAGCACTGTGAGGCCGGCTTCTGGCCTCATTGCCGCCTTTTCCAGCCACTATGGGCGGATTTGTGCCAGGGATCGCATGCGCACGAGGTTATAGGCCGTCATGTTCAACACGAACATCTGGTCCACCTTCTTCAAGCCGCGCACCATCACCTGGCGCATGCGCCCTACGGTCTTGGCCCAGCCGAAACCTTGTTCGATCAACTTCCGCTTTT
>NZ_JBFPKO010000241.1:0-253 GCF_040948765.1 Paraburkholderia sp. BR10923
CCGCGAACGCCACCTTGACCGTCTGGCCCGTGGCCTGCTGAACCTGACGCGCCAGTTCTCCAACCTGCGCGCGCTCCTGCTCGTTGGCCGGCGTCACATGCACCGCGAGCAGTTGTCCCAACGTGTCGACCGCCATATGTACCTTGCTGCCTTTCTTGCGTTTGTATCCGTCGTAGCCTGCGCGTGCGCCGCTTTCGCACGTCGACTGCAGCGTACGGCCATCGAGGATGACCGCGCTGGGTTGACCACGGCG
>NZ_JBFPKO010000242.1:0-253 GCF_040948765.1 Paraburkholderia sp. BR10923
ACGAGGTGTGGGTGCCCACGGTCTTCACGAAGAACCGGGAGCACGATGCCGTGATCGAATTCTTCAACGCCGTAGTGGCCATCGCCGAGAAGAAGTGCCTGCTCTCGGGGGAGCATTTCAGCGTGGAAAAGCGGAAGTTGATCGAACAAGGTTTCGGCTGGGCCAAGACCGTAGGGCGCATGCGCCAGGTGATGGTGCGCGGCTTGAAGAAGGTGGACCAGATGTTCGTGTTGAACATGACGGCCTATAACCT
>NZ_JBFPKO010000243.1:0-253 GCF_040948765.1 Paraburkholderia sp. BR10923
GGTGCTCTGCGGCTCGTGGCGAATCTCTGTGCGCGGCAATTGCGCCGGCAGCGCTGCACGCTTCGGTTGCTGGGGTAGCGGCTCGGCTGCGGCTTGCGGCTGAAGTTGCTCGAGCTCAGCTTCAATGTAAGCGGCCAGCAAACCCGTCTTGACGAACTGAACTAGCGGATGGGATCCGCCGGTTGCCAGCGATGAGGCAGCAATGCTGCGATGTCGCTGGCCTTTTGAGTCGGCAATCGGGTGAGAACGTCCT
>NZ_JBFPKO010000244.1:0-253 GCF_040948765.1 Paraburkholderia sp. BR10923
GTCCTTCAGGTAAGCCAACGGATCGTGTCCGTTCAGTTGTGCAGAGCGGATCAATGTCATGATCGCGGCCGCGCGTTTTCCAGCACGCAGAGATCCTGCGAACAACCAGTTCGACCTCCCCAGGGCCTCTCTTTCTTTCTCGGCGATCTCGGCCATCAGCTTCACGTTCAGTTCGCGTATCTGTTCGGTACTGAGGGCGTCGAGATCGGCGGGTATGTCCATGGCGACCAGTCTGCCAGAGCGGCGCGCGATG
>NZ_JBFPKO010000245.1:0-251 GCF_040948765.1 Paraburkholderia sp. BR10923
GGCTCAACCGTTTCCGGCGTCTCGCACGTGACTATGAACGGCTCCCCGAAACTCTCGCTGGGCTTCATTTCGTCGTCTTCGCAATGCTCATGCTTGTCCACGCCGTGTCAGTACTTCAAAGTTCCTAGAGGGTGTTAGGCACTTTATGTCGGACCTGGTATCCTGGCGGAATGAAAAATCGCAGGCCTTACCCAACGGATGTATCGGATGAAGAGTGGTACTTCGCCGCTCCGTACCTGACCCTGATGAAC
>NZ_JBFPKO010000246.1:0-249 GCF_040948765.1 Paraburkholderia sp. BR10923
GCCAGCTCCCCGGAGCTTTTCGCAGGCTACCGCGTCCTTCATCGCCTGTGATCGCCAAGGCATCCACCACATGCACTTGTTCGCTTGACCCTATAACGGGTGTGTCTCAATGATTGCTCACCGCAGAATCACCTTCCGCTACAGGTTGAGTATTCGTGTTGCGCCGTATTCCAAAGCGATCTCTCGATCACCTTTAAAATACATCGATACAATCACAACCCTGATTCACCTACTCACGCACCCATCTCC
>NZ_JBFPKO010000247.1:0-249 GCF_040948765.1 Paraburkholderia sp. BR10923
AGCGTCAGATACGGCGCCGCGAAACTCCATTCCTCATCCGACACATCAGTCGGATACCCTTTGCGGTCCGTTGTTTTCATCCCGCCAGGATACCAGGTCTCAATCGAAGTTCCTAACACGCTCTAGTCGGGTCTGAATAATTCGTTTTCGGCGACGACGCCGTTCATGGTGTCGAAGCGGAAGCCGCGGAGCGGTTGAGCAATGCGACAAGTACAAGGACGTAAAAACGCCGCAGCTTTCTGAGGATCA
>NZ_JBFPKO010000248.1:0-247 GCF_040948765.1 Paraburkholderia sp. BR10923
GCCTCACAGTGCTTTAAAAAGGTTGATGCGCGTTGAAATTGCACAATGCGAAAGATTTAGCGACGGTGGGCGCTCAAATCGTGGAAGGCCGATTCCGGGCGGGGGTATTTCCGCATCCTGTTAAGCGTTGGGGGTTTCCGGCGGAAATCGTGTTGTTGGAATTGCAGAGACCTGGCATATTGCTGGGTATAGCCTGCAAATTCTGGCGAGGTTTAGATGGGTCCGAAGGCGCCTGTAACGGAGAAGG
>NZ_JBFPKO010000249.1:0-244 GCF_040948765.1 Paraburkholderia sp. BR10923
CTTGCTCATCCGCCGGTACTGCTTCGCGTGCGCGTAGCGGCTGATCTGGGTGGCCAGGCGTGGTGCTTCGCGGTTGTAGTTCTGACGCAGTTTCAGGCCGTGCCGCGCAGCTGCCTTCACGAGGTGTTCACGACAGCGCTCCAGCAGTCGCGAGTCAGTCGGATGTGCGATCGCCTTGGGCATCACGGTCGTATCAACGATTACGCGTTTCGCGCTCGACGCCTTGATCACTCCGGCACGCTTC
>NZ_JBFPKO010000024.1:0-127261 GCF_040948765.1 Paraburkholderia sp. BR10923
GTCTCCGCCGAGCCGACGTTGTCGGCGATCACGAGCGGCGTGCCGCACATCACCGACTCGACACCGACGAGCCCGAACGGCTCGTACGCTGACGCGACGACCGTGAAATCGGCGGCCGCGAACAGCTTTTCGATCTCTTTGCTGTAACCCGCGTAACGAATTGTGTCGCCAGTTTTGGGCACCGGGCGGCCCGCGACGACGAGACAGACCGGCAGCGTCGTGCCCGAGAAAAACGCTTCGAGCAACGGATAGCCCTTGCGCTCGTGACTCGTCGACGAGAACACGAACATCACGCGATCGTCGGGCACGCCGAGCTGGCGGCGCACGGCCGCGCGCGCGGCGGCGTCGAGCGGCTTGAAGCGGGCGGTGTCGACGGGCGGATAAAGCACGTCGATGCGCGCTGCCGGCACGTGATAGAAACGCTGCAACTCGCGGCTCATCAATTGCGAATGCGCGACGATCGCGCGCGCCCGCGTGTAGACGCGCCGCTCGAGCTCGATTTGCCATTCGTCGCTGCGGCGCGCGGTGCGGCCCGCGGCTTCGAGCGAACCCGGATGCGTTCCGCCGCACAATGCGACGTCGGCATGCGTCGAGTGATTGATCGAGAACACGCACGCCGGACGATGCCGCTTCAAACGCTGCTTCAGACGCCAGTCGAACGCGAGGTTGCGCAGCTTGCGCGGCGCCCAGCGCACGTTGAGCGGCTGGGCATCGATCCACGCGGCCTCGGGAAGCGCCTCGTCGATCTCGCGCGCGAACAGCGTCGGGCGCAGACCGAGCCGATGCAGGCCGGCGATCACGTCGCGCGTGTAGCGCTCGGCGCCGCCGCTGTTCTTCAGCGCCTGGGCGGTCAGCGCGATGTCGGTGAGGGGCCGCTGGTTCGGGTCGAGGGTCGGCTCTGACAAGGATCGGTCTCGGTGAGGCGCACGCGCGGACGAGTCCGCGGGTGCGCAGTTTCGGGGCAGCGGCAATTGTAAAGGATGGATTTCGCCGGGTTCAGCTCGCGGGGGCTCGGGTTTGCCGTGCGCGTCGCGCGGCGCGGCCGTCAGCGGCTAGAATCTAGGCCAATCGCTTTCTCCCCGACTCCATGACCGATAGCCTGGCGCACCTCGCACCCCCTGCAACCGCAGACACCGCCCGCCCCCTCGTCTCGATGCTCGTGATCGCCTACAACCAGGCAGAGCAGATCGGCGACGCCGTGCGCAGCGCGCTCGCGCAAACCTACGAGCCGCTCGAAATCATCGTCTCCGACGACGCGTCCCGCGACGCGACCTACGCCGCGATCGAAGCGGCGCTCGCCGGCTACAGCGGGCCGCATCGCGTGATCGCGCGGCGCAATCTGGTGAACCAGGGCATCAGCGCGCACCTGTCGCAACTCGCGCAGTTGGCGCAGGGCGAGTTGCTGTTCGTCGCAGCCGGCGACGACATGTCGGCGCCCGAGCGCTGCGAGCGCGTCGTCGACTGCTGGCTCGCGCATGGGCGCCGCCCCGACCTGATCGCGACCGATCTCGCCGACATGGACGAAACGGGTCACGTGCACGAGCGCGTGAGCCCGACCGAGCTCGACCGCTATCGCAGCTTCGACGACTGGCTCGTCGAGCGTCCGTGGCTGATCGGCGCCGCGCATACGTGGTCGCGACGCCTGATCGAGCGCTTCGGGCCGATGCTGCCGGGCGCCGCGGCCGAGGATCAGATCATGGTGCTGCGCGCGATCCTATCGGGCGGCGCGATCAGTCTGCGCGAGCCGCTGGTGCGCTACCGGCGCGGCGGACTCTCGCGCAAGCGTCGCTACCAGTCGGTCGACGAGCTGATCGCGCGGATGCGGCAGAGCAATCGCTACGGACTCGCGGAACTTGCGCAGCTGCAGCGCGATGCTCAGATCGCCGGCGTCGGCGAACGCATGCGCGCGGCGATGGCGCCGAAGCTCGCGCGCGAGCAGTTCATCCATGCGATGTTCGAAGCGGGCAGTCTTGGCGAACGCATTGGTCTCGTGACGCGCAGCGCCGGCGTGAAGCTCGGGCTGCGGATTCGGATGTTTCTGTATGCGAGTTGCCCGGTGGTCTATGCACCGGGCATCTGGCTCAAGCGGCTCGTGCGGGGCGGAAAGGCCTGAAGACGACAGTAAGGTCTGACCGCGCTTTGCGACTCGATGCGGCGCGGCTCACGAAACTCAGCGCGACGCGCCCCGCCGCTGCCGCAAGCGTCGCGCGAGACCCGGCCTTCGCAGTTCGACGCCGAAGCTCAGCACACTCGCGCGCAAGCGCCGCAGCATCTTCACCGAGCGCACGAAGGTCTCGCCGGTGTGACTGATCATCACGAACTCGAACGCGCCGCGCCAGCTCGCGACACCGCGCGAAAACGCGTACATGTCATGACGCGCATCGACGGGCAGCTCGGCGCCGAAGCGGCGCGTGAACACCCGCACCTGATCCGCGATGGCTTCGATCTGCCGCCGCCGGCTCGCGCCGCGCCGCCGTGCCGCCTCGGCGCCGCATTCGTCACGCACCGCGCGCTCGTTGGTCGCGCTCGCGCCGACCGCGTTGCCGTCATGCTGCCGATACTTCAGATGCGGCGCCGCGACGTGGCGAATCTCGCCGAACGACGCAACCACCATCGCGAGCCACCAGTCGTGCATCACGATGCCGGGCGGGAACGGCAGTGCGCGATCGAGCGCCGCGCGGTTGACGAGCATCGCGCAGCCGGGCACATGGTTGCTCAGCAGAAAATCGCGCAAGCGCGTCGCGCAGCGCGACTTCGCGGTGATATCGAACAGCGAGCGCGACAGACGGCACAGCGTCGAGTCGACGAGCTCGATGTCGCAGAACGCGAGCGCCGGCGTGGCGGCGCCGTCGCCCGCGCTTTCCGCGCGCCGCACCTCCCGCATCAGATCGGCGACTTTCTCGGGCGCCCAGACGTCGTCCTGGTCGGCAAGCGCGATGTAGTCGCCGCGGCAGCCGGCGAGCGCGCGCTCGAAATTGCCGACGATGCCCGCCCGTGTGCCATCGCCGACGAGCCGCACCGGCACGCGTCCCGTATACGACGCGAGCAGTTCGCGGGTGCCGTCGCAGGATGCGTCGTCGGATACCACGACTTCGAGATGCGGCCAGCTCTGCGCTTCGAGCGAAGCCAGCAGCTCGGGCAGATAAGTGCGGCCGTTGTACGTCGCGAGCGCGATGGAGACGAGCGGCTTGCTCGGATCGTCGTCAAACATAGGCAGTCGATTTCCGCCAGGCGGACCGTGATTGCCCGCCAGCATGCGATGAGCGCCGAAAATGCGCAACCAATTGAGACTTAAACGCAACACCGGCCCAGATAATGGGCCGGATAGGCGATTAGCGGTTGGGGCCGCAATGTGCCGGATCAAACCGGGCTTTGCTGGAACTGGATCCGATGCAGATGCGCGTACAGGCCGTCGTGCTCGAGCAGCTCGCGATGGCTGCCACGCTCGACGATCCGGCCCGCTTCCATCACGAGGATGCGGTCGGCGCGCTCGATGGTCGACAGCCGGTGCGCGATCACGAGCGTCGTGCGGCCCTTCATCAGCGTTTCGAGCGCCGCCTGCACGTGGCGCTCGGACTCTGAATCGAGCGCCGACGTCGCTTCGTCGAGAATCAGAATCGGCGCGTCCTTGTAGATCGCGCGCGCGATCGCGAGACGCTGGCGCTGGCCGCCCGACAGCATCATGCCGTTGTCGCCGACGAGCGTCTCGATGCCCTGCGGCATCGCCTGCACGGTGTCCCACAGGTTCGCCGCACGCAACGCCGCCTTGACCTTCTCCGCATCGACCTCCTGACCGTACGCGACGTTGTGCGCGATCGTGTCGTTGAACAGCACGACGTCCTGGCTCACCATCGCGATCTGGCTGCGCAGCGCGTGCAGGTCGTACTCGGGCAGCGCGACGCCGTCGACCAGGATCGCGCCGCCGGTCGGATCGAAGAAGCGCGGCAGCAGGTTCACGAGTGTGGTCTTGCCGCTGCCCGACGGACCCGCAAGCGCGACCATCTCGCCCGGGGCGACCTTGAACGACACCTGGTCGAGCGTGTGACGGTTGTGCGTGGAGCTGGTGCCGTAGTTGAACGACACGTCGCGGAACTCGACCTCGCCGCGCGCGCGAGCAAGGGGCCTACCGCCGCCCTTCGGCTCGGCGGGCTCGTCGATCAGACCGAAGATCAGCTCGGCCGCGGTCATACCACGCTGCAACGGCTGGTTCACGTCCATCAGATGCTTGAGCGGCGAGATGATGAGCAGCATCGACGTGACGAACGCGACGAAGCCGCCGACCGTCGTCTGATCCGATGACGACTGCACCACCGCGATCGTGATCACGACCGCGAGCGCGATCGACGCGAGGAACTGCGTCAACGGCTGCGCGAGGCCGCCGGACACCGTCATGCGCATCGCGTAGCCGCGCAGGCGCCGGCTCATCGAGTTGAAGCGGTCCATCTCGTACTGCTCGCCGTTATGCACCTTGACGACCTTGTAGCCGCCCACCGTCTCCTCGACGATGTACGACAGCTCGTTGGTGAGCAGCTGATGCTCGCGGTTCAGGCGCCGCAGCCGGCGATTGATCTTGCCGACCAGCCAGCCGATGCCCGGCAGCAGCACCGCGACGATCAACGTCAGGCGCCAGTTCAGATAGAACAGATAGCCGAGCAGGAAGATCACCGTCAGCGAGTCGCGCACGAGCGTGACCATCACGCTCAGCAGCACGTTCAGAATCTGGTTGACCTCGAAGACGATCGCGTTGATCACCGTGCTCGCGGTTTCGCGCTGGAAGAACGCGACGCTCGTGTGGATCATGCGGTCGAACATCTTCAGACGCAGCTCGAGCAGGATCTTGTTCGACACGTACGCGAGCAGATAGCCGGACGCATACTGCGACACGCCGCGAATCAGCGCGAGGCCGATCACCGCGATCGGCACGAGCCACTTGGTCTTGTCGACCGCGTGCGAGCCGAAGCCCTTGTCGAGCAGTGGCTTGAGCAGCGCGGGAATGGCGGCGTCGGTGCCGGCGCTCACTGCCATCGCGACGATCGCGCCGAGCACGACCCACAGCAGCGGCTTGATGAATGGCCACAGGCGCCGCAGGACGACGGCCGGCGACGACGCATCGCCTGAACCCATGGGTTTGCTTAACGTTGGCTTCGCGCTCAAGGAATCCTCTGGAAATGCGGAACGGCGAGCACGCGGCGCAGGGTTGGGTGGCCGCGTGGAATATCAAAAAAGAGCATTGTAATCGGTTGCAGATGACGGCCGGCGCTCGGCGCACGACGGCATGCGCGCAACACCTTGGCCGATACACGCTGTGGTGCAGGGCCGGATGGGATGTGTATACTCGCTGCTCGATTGCCGGGTCGCGGGGCCCCGCTCCGTCACTTCGTCCTCCACGCAACTCAGGTATGCAAGAAACCACTCTTGGCGTTGCCATCATCACCCGGAACGCGGCGGCGCGGCTCGCCGAATGCCTGCAGGCCGTGGCCTTCGCCGATCAGATCGTCGTGATCGACGGCGGCAGCACCGACGGCACCGCCGACATCGCCCGCGCGCACGGCGCGCGTGTCATCGAGCAAACGGACTGGCCGGGCTTCGGCCCGCAAAAGAACCGTGCGGTCGATGCACTGACCACCAGCTGGGTCCTGTCGCTCGACGCCGACGAAATCGTCACGCCGGAACTTGCCGCATCGATTCGCGCGGCGCTCGCCGCGCCCGCCGCCGACGTCTACGCGGTGGACCGTCTGTCGAGCTTCTGCGGCCAATGGGTTCATCACAGCGGCTGGTATCCGGACTGGATTCCGCGCCTTTTCAAACGCGGCACCGCGCGTTTCTCCGACGATCTCGTGCACGAGCGCCTCGTGTTCGCCACGCCCGCGCAACGCCTGACCGGCAAGCTGATGCACTACTCGTACGAGGACTACGAGGGCGTGCTGCGCAAGCTCGACGCGTATTCGACGGCCGGCGCGCGGCAGCGTTACGAGGCCGGGCAGAAAGGCAGCATTCGTCTTGCGATCGGGCGCGGCCTGTGGGCGTTCGTACGGACTTATCTGCTGCGGCGCGGTTTTCTGGATGGCCGCACCGGGCTGATGATCGCGCTGTTCAATGCGGAGACGGTGTACTACCGGTTTCTGAAGCTGGCGCGGCTGGAAAAAACGGGCGGGCGATAAGCTGAGCTCAGATTAGCCGGTACACGCGGCACCGGCCGATCCACACCGCCTACCTCGCTCAATACACGATCTCGATCGAGCTTCCCGCAAATTCGCCGCGCAGCGCGGCGAGCAGTTCGTCGGTCGGCTTCACGCGCCACGCGTCGCCCAGACGCATTTCGCCTTGCGCATGCTCGCTGCGATAAACCACCTGCACCGCGAGTCCATTCGGAATCTGCACCGCCTGACGCTGACGACCGCCATCGCCGCCGAAGCCGCCACGGCCGCCGCCGTTGCCACCGCCGTTGCCACGAGTGGCGGCCGCCGACGCGGCTGCCCCGGCCGGCTCTTCCTTGCCGGCGGTGTGCGCTTCGAGCACCCGGCGCAATGCCTGCGCGTCAGCGTTGCCGTTCATCTGCACCTTCAGCGAGTCCGCGTAGCGGCAGCGCGCGCGGCCGAGATCCATCACCGTTTCGACGGTGAAGCGGATGCCGCCCGTGAACGCGTCGTTACGCGCCTGGCCCTGCACGACCAGCAGTTCGTCTTCCTTGAACAGCTGCTTGTGTTCTTCGAAGACCTCGTTGAAGACTGTCACTTCGCACTGACCGGTGCCGTCGTCGAGCAGCGCGATCAGCATCTTGCCGCGCTGGGTCATCTGCGTGCGCAGCGATACGATCACGCCCGCAACGAGCTTGTCGCGCCCTTCCTTCAGCTCGCCGATCTTCTGGCGCACGAACCGGCGCACTTCGTCCTTGTATGCATCGAACAGATGGCCCGACAGGTAGAAACCGAGCGCGGCCTTTTCTTCCTGCAGCTTGCGCTTTTCCGGCCACTCCGGTTCGTCGACGAGTTCGTGGCCTTGCGACGGCGCGTCGCCCATGTCGAACAGACCCGCCTGCAGCGCATTGGCCGCCGCCTGCTCGGCCGCTTCCATCGCGAGCGACACCGATGCGATCAGCTGCGCGCGGTTCGCATGCAGCGTGTCGAACGCGCCGGCGCGAATCAGCGCTTCGATCGTGCGTCGATTGACGATGCGCCGGTCGACGCGATTGCAGAAATCGAAGATGTCGATGAAGCGGCCGTCCTCGCGCGCGCGCAGGATTTCTTCGATCGCGTTCTGGCCGCTGCCCTTGATTGCGCCGAGACCATAACGGATCGTGCGCGAGCGCTTGCCGTCGGCCTCGGCGACCGGCTCGAAGCGATACGCCGACAGGTTCACGTCCGGCGGCAGCACGGCCATCTTGTTCGCGAGGCAGTCTTCGAACAGGATCTTGACCTTGTCCGTGTCGTCCATCGCGAGCGACATGTTGGCCGCCATGAATTCGGCCGGATGGTGCGCCTTCAGCCACGCGGTGTAGTAGGCGAGCAGCGCATACGCAGCCGCGTGCGACTTGTTGAAGCCGTAGCCCGCGAACTTCTCCATCAGGTCGAAGATTTCGTCGGACTTCTCGCGCGTGAGGCCGTTCCTGGCCGCGCCTTCCGCGAAAATCTCGCGGTGCTGGGCCATCTCCTCGGGCTTTTTCTTACCCATCGCGCGACGCAGCAGGTCGGCGCCGCCCAGCGAGTAACCGCCGATGATCTGCGCCATCTGCATCACCTGCTCCTGGTAGACCATGATGCCGTAGGTCTCTTTCAGAACAGGTTCGACGCGCGGGTCCGGATATTCCACCACCTCGCGGCCGTGCTTACGTGCGCAGAAGCTCGGGATCAGGTCCATCGGACCCGGGCGGTACAACGCGACGAGCGCGATGATGTCCTCGAAGCGATCGGGCTGCGCGTCCTTCAGCATGCCCTGCATGCCGCGGCTTTCCAGCTGGAACACGGCGACCGTGTTCGCTTTCTTCAGGATCGAGAACGACGCGGGGTCGTCGAGCGGCACCTGGCCGAGCGACCAGTCCTGCTTCGACGGATCGAGGCGGCGGATGTAGCGCTCGGCCCAATCCAGAATGGTCAGCGTGGTCAGGCCCAGAAAGTCGAACTTCACGAGGCCGACCGCCTCGACGTCGTCCTTGTCGTACTGGCTGACGACGCCGCTGTCGTCGCCCTGCGTATAGAGCGGGCAGAAATCGGTCAGCTTGCCGGGCGCGATCAGCACGCCGCCCGCGTGCATACCGACGTTACGTGTCAAGCCCTCTACGCGCTGCGCGAGTTCGAGCAGCTGGTGCACTTCGTCTTCGTTGTCGAAGCGCTCCTGCAATAGCGGCTCTTCCTTCATCGCGTCGGCGATCGTCACGTGCTTGCCCGGCTTGAACGGGATCAGCTTCGCGACGCCGTCCGTGAACATGTAGCCGAGATCGAGCACGCGGCCGATGTCGCGCACGGCCGCCTTTGCCGCCATCGTGCCGAACGTCGCGATCTGCGACACCGCGTTCGCGCCGTACTTTTCCTTCACGTACTGGATCACGCGATCGCGGCCGTGCTGGCAGAAGTCGATATCGAAGTCGGGCATCGACACCCGCTCCGGATTCAGGAAACGTTCGAACAGCAGGTTGTAGCGCAGCGGATCGAGATCGGTCACGCCGAGCGCATAGGCGACCAGCGAACCGGCGCCCGAACCGCGGCCAGGACCGACCGGCACGCCGTTGTTCTTCGCCCAGTTGATGAAGTCCGCAACGATCAGGAAGTAGCCTGGAAAGCCCATCTTGATGATCGTGCCGCACTCGAATTCGAGGCGCTGGTAGTAGGTCGGGCGTTGCGCGTCGCGCTCGGCCTCGTCCGGATACAGCTGTTCGAGCCGCTTTTCGAGGCCCTCTTTCGACAGCTGCACCAGGTAGTCGTCGAGCGACATGCCGTCGGGCGTCGGAAAGAGCGGCAGCTTCGGCTTGCCGAGTTCGAGCTTCAGATTGCAGCGCTTGGCGATCTGCACCGTGTTCGCGAGCGCCGAAGGAATGTCCGCGAACAGCGTGGCCATTTCCTGTTGCGTGCGGAAATACTGCTCGGACGTGAAGCGCTTCTGGCGACGCGGATTCGCGAGAATATCGCCTTCGGAAATACACACGCGCGCTTCGTGCGCGGTGAAGTCGTCCGGCGTCATGAACTGCATCGGGTGCGTCGCGACGACCGGCAGTTTCAGCGATGCCGCGAGCGCGACCGCCTGCTGCACGTACTGCTCGCCGCCAGGCTGACCGTAGCGCTGCAGCTCGATATAAAAGCCGCCCGGAAACACCTTCGCCCAATGCCGTGCATTGCGCTTCGCCGCCTCTTCATTGCCCGCCGCCAACGCAAGACCGATGTCGCCCTGCTGCGCGCCCGACAGCGCGAGCAGCCCTTCGCCCAAACCGGTTTCGAGCCAGCCGGCTTCGATTTCCGCGCGGCCGCGATACTGGTTCGTCAGCGAGGCCTTGCTGAGCAATTCGCAAAGGTTGAGGTAACCGCGGCGGTCCTTGACCAGCAGCAGCAGACGGGAAGGCTTGTCGCGGTCGTCCGGATTGGTGATCCAGACGTCGCAGCCGGCAATGGGTTTGACTCCTTTGCCACGCGCTTCCTTGTAGAAACGGACGAGGCCGAACGCGTTGCCGAGGTCGGTGAGCGCAAGCGCGCCCTGACCGTCTTTGGCCGCCGCCGCGACGAT
This sequence comes from Paraburkholderia sp. BR10923, assembly GCF_040948765.1. NCBI lineage: Bacteria > Pseudomonadati > Pseudomonadota > Betaproteobacteria > Burkholderiales > Burkholderiaceae > Paraburkholderia > Paraburkholderia sp. BR10923. Next base: position 9,712 of record NZ_JBFPKO010000024.1, read on the forward strand.
GTCGTCGAGACGCACGATGCCGTCGGCAATCGAGAATTCGGAGTGAACGCGGAGATGGACGAAGCGGGGATCTGACATGGGCGACATTGTAACCCCACCCTTCCGCAGATTTCAGTTCTAAACGGCGCGTTGGCCATCCGGCCAGGACGAGGTCGGCGAGAGGGTTGTTTGCGCTAGCGCAACCCGTTAGCCATTCGGCCAGGCCGGGGAAAATCCCCGGTTGAGGGATAATAGAGGTTTCGCCTGTTTCGGCCTGGCCATTCAACTGGCAAATGCACGGCAAACGCGCACGGCAAACGCGCGCGAAACCGCGCGCGAAACCCGGGTCTTATACGGGGGCGCAACAGCGGCGGCACGGCCCGCCGCCCTTCGCCACGCCGGCCATCTTTACCGCAGAACACACATGAGTATCGTCAATCTCGCCGCGTATCAATTCGCGACCATCGAAGACACCGCCGCCTGGCGCCCATTCGTCACCGAACGCTGCAATGCGCTCGGCCTGCGCGGCACTATCCTGCTCGCGCCGGAAGGCATCAACCTGTTCCTCGCCGGCACGCGCGAGAACACCGACGCGTTCATCGACTACATCCGCCACGACGCGCTGTTCGAAGGCAAGTTCGCGAATCTGCAGTTCAAGGAAAGCCTGTCGGACAAGCAGCCGTTCACGCGCATGCTGGTCAAGCTCAAGCGCGAAATCATCACGATGAAAAAGCCAGCGATCCGCCCCGAGCTCGGCCGCGCACCGTTCGTCGACGCGCCCACGCTGAAGACCTGGCTCGACCGCGGTCACGACGACGAAGGCCGTCCGGTCGTGATGCTCGACACGCGCAACGCGTTCGAAGTCGACGTCGGCACGTTCGACAACGCGCTCGACTATCGCATCACGAAGTTCAGCGAATTCCCCGAGGTGATCGAGAGCAACCGCACCGATCTCGAAGGCAAGACGGTGGTGTCGTTCTGCACGGGCGGCATCCGCTGCGAGAAGGCCGCGATCCATATGAAAGAAGTCGGCATCGAGAACGTGTACCAGCTCGAAGGCGGCATCCTCAAATACTTCGAGGAAGTGGGCGGCGCGCATTATCACGGCGACTGCTTCGTGTTCGACTATCGCACCGCACTGAATCCGCAACTCGAACCGACCGCGACCGCGCAATGCTTCGGCTGCCGCGCGGTGGTCACGCCCGAGCAACAGCAATCGCCGATGTACGTCGCGGGCAAGACCTGCCCGGCGTGCCATCCGGACAGCAAGGCCGCGTGCGCCGCGTAATGTCAGCCGGGGTGCCTCGCGGCGCGGGCGCCTCGCCTGACCTCCCCACACCATGACCTATCGCGGACGCTTCGCACCGTCGCCAACCGGCCCGCTGCATTTCGGTTCGCTGGTCAGCGCGCTCGCGAGCTGGCTCGACGCGCGCGCGCAGCGCGGCGCGTGGCTCGTGCGCGTCGAAGATATCGACGGACCGCGCACGGTGCCCGGTGCCGCCGAGGACATCCTCGCGACTCTCGAACGCTTCGGCATGCGCGCCGACGAAACGCCGCTCTGGCAAAGCCAGCGCATCGCGCACTATCAGCAGGCGCTGGAGCGGTTGAAATCGACCGGTCTCGTCTATCCGTGCGGCTGCACGCGCAAGGAAATCGCCGATTCGCTATTGCACGCGCACGCGCGCAACACCACGCTCGCCTACCCCGGCACCTGCCGCACCGGTCTGCACGGCAAGCCCGCGCGCGCGTGGCGCCTGCGTGTGCCCGACGGCGACTCGGCCGTGATCACGTTCGACGACCGCTGGCAGGGTCCGCAGACGCAAAACCTCGCGACCGAGGTCGGCGATTTCGTGCTGCGCCGCGCGGACGATCAATGGGCGTATCAGCTGGCGGTCGTGGTGGACGATGCGGACGCGGGCATTACGCACATCGTGCGCGGCGCGGATCTGATGGATTCGACGGCGCGGCAGATTTATCTGCAACGTTGTCTGGGCGTGGCGACGCCCGAATATCTGCATGTGCCGGTCGTCACGAACGAGCACGGCGAGAAGCTGAGCAAACAGACCGGCGCGACCGCGCTCGATAGCGACAAGCCGCTCGAAGCATTAGGCGCGGCGGCACGGCATCTGGGACTCGAACTGGGAAGCGAGCCGCCCGCGACGCTCGAGCAGTTCTACAGCGCCGCGACCGCGGCCTGGGCAAAACGGATGAACATTCGCCCATCCAGATGATGCGCATGCGTGGAGTCTGCTGCGCTTTCCGAAACATCGGAACGGGGCTCCACCGCTTTACGCTCGGGGCGTTGCACCCCGAGCTCCGAACCCGACAGCCCGTCTTACGACGACGAAGGCGTCTTCCTCGGCATTCCGAAGCCACCGAGCAACGCGGCCAGTTGCCGCTTCGGCGCTGCCTTTTGCGGCGCGGCCGTCTCCTCGACCTTGTGCACCGATGCCGGCGACGGCTCGTACGGCTTCAGGAAGAAATCGTCGATCGGTTGCGCGCGATGATGATGCGGACGGTCATACGAACCCGATGCCCCGCCCGTGCGACGGCGGCTGCGCTCGTCGCGCGATTCACTGCGCTCACGGCGCAGCGAACGATCATCGTGATGATGGCGCACCGGCGCCTCGACGGTCAGGCGCTGCAAGTCGAGCGGACGCTTGATCAGCTTCTCGATGTCGGCCAGTTGCTTGCGCTCATTCGGGCTGCACAGCGACAGCGCGTCGCCCGATGCGCCCGCGCGGCCCGTCCGGCCGATCCGGTGCACGTAGTCTTCGGCGTTGAACGGCAGGTCGAAGTTGATCACCGCCGGCAGTTCGGCGATATCGAGACCGCGCGCGGCGACATCGGTCGCGACCAGCGCCTCGACCTCGCCGCGCTTGAACGCGTCGAGCGCCTGCATGCGCTCGCTTTGCGAGCGGTCACCGTGAATCGCGGTCGCGACCACGCCGTCGCGTTCGAGGCTGCGCGCGAGCCGGCTTGCGCCGATCTTGCTGTTGCAGAACACGATCACCTGCTTCAGGCCGCGCTCGCGGATCAGTTGCACGACCGCGCCGGTCTTGTCGCCCTCGGCCACTTCGTAGACGACCTGCGTGACATTGGTCGCGGTCGAGTTGCTGCGCGCGACTTCGATGGTCTGCGGATTGCGCAGATAGGTTGCGGCGAGCTTCTTGATTTCGCCCGAGAACGTCGCGGAAAAGAGCAGCGTCTGGCGCTCTTTCGGCAGCAGGTTCAGGATGCGCTGCAGGTCGGGCAGGAAGCCCATGTCGAGCATGCGGTCGGCTTCGTCGAGCACGAGCATCTGCACCTGGCCCAGGTTGGCGGTTTTCTGCTGCACGTGATCGAGCAGACGGCCCGGCGTCGCGATCAGGATTTCGACGCCGCGGCGCAGTTGGTCGGACTGCGGATTCATATCGACGCCGCCGAACACGACCGCGCTGCGCAGCGCCGTGTGCTTCGCGTAGGCCTGCACGTTCGCGGCCACCTGGTCGGCGAGTTCGCGGGTCGGCGTGAGGATCAGCGCGCGCACCGGATGGCGAGCCGGCGACGCGCTCGTATTGGCTTGCGGCAGCAGACGCTGGATGATCGGCAGCGAGAAGCTCGCGGTCTTGCCGGTACCGGTCTGCGCGGCGCCCATCACGTCACGGCCCGCCAGCACGACCGGGATCGCCTTCGCCTGGATCGGCGTGGGCGACGTGTAGCCCGATTCCTTGATGGCCTTCAGGATGTCGGGCGCGAGGCCGAATTGATCAAAAGTCTCAGTGCTGGGCGTGACGGCTGTGTCGGACATGGTGGCTTTCGCTAAAAAGGCGCGTGGCGCGGATGCGCGCGGCAGCGGTCGGGGCCGCGGAGGGCATCAGGATGAAGGCGGAGCCACGTCGTTCCGCGCGAGACCCGTCTGAGTTCGGTTAATGCGGCCGGCTCCGGTTGGCGGAAACACCCGCCGAAAGCCCAGTATTGTAGCACTTCAGCAAAAACGCTCGCGACGGCCGGCTGGCCGGCCGCTCGCGGCCGTTGCTTCGGTCGCAGCGTAGTGCGCACAAACGACAGTGGCATGACAGCCGGGCGCCTGGGCGGGCGGCGCGCGGCGTTCGTCAGCCGTCCCGCGCGCGCCCTGCCCGCGTCAGAGCGACCGCTCACCACGTCTCGCGCATCACCATCAGCCGCAGCTCGGTCATATCCTCGATCGCGTAGCGCACGCCCTCGCGCCCCAGCCCCGAATCCTTGACGCCGCCATACGGCATGTTGTCGACGCGGAACGACGGCACGTCGTTGATCACGACGCCGCCCACTTCGAGCGCATCCCAGGCGCGATGCGCATGCGCGAGCGAATCGGTGAACACGCCGGCCTGCAGGCCGAAGTCGCTGTCGTTGACCTGCGCGAGCGCCGCCTCGAAATCGTTGAAGCGCTCCAGGATCGCGACCGGCCCGAACGCCTCCTTGCGATACAGATCGGTGTCGCGCTTCACGCCTTCGAGCAGCGTCGCCTCGAACATCGCGCCGTCGACCTTGCCCCCCGCGACGATCTGCGCGCCCGCCTGCACCGCCCCCTCCATCCAGCCGGCGAGCCGCTTGGCCTCCGATTCGGAGATCATTGGCCCGACGAAGGTCTTCTCGTTCTTCGGATCGCCCATCACCAGCGACTTCGTCTTCGCGATCAGCTTCTCGCGCAGCGCATCGTAGACGCTCGCGTGCGCAAGAATCCGCTGCACGCCGATGCAGCTCTGCCCCGACTGATAGAACGCGCCGAACGCGAGCCGCTCGACCACGTAGTCGAGCTTGCCGCCCTGATCGCCGTCGACGATCGCCGCCGCGTTGCCGCCCAGTTCCAGAATCACCTTCTTCTTGCCGGCTTTGCGTTTCAGCTCCCAGCCGACCGCCGGCGACCCGGTGAACGACAGCAGCTTGAAGCGCTCGTCCGTCGTAAACAGGTCGGCGCCGTCGCGGTGCGCGGGCAAAATCGAAAACGCGCCCTTCGGCAGATCGGTTTCCGCAAGAATTTCGCCCATGATCAGCGCGCCGACCGGCGTGCGGCTCGCCGGCTTCAGCACGAACGGCACGCCCGCCGCGATCGCCGGCGCGACCTTGTGCGCAGTGAGGTTCAACGGAAAATTGAACGGCGAGATGAACGAGCACGGCCCGATCGGCACGCGCTTCACGTACGCGTGGTAACCGTTCGCGCGCGGCGAAATCTCCAGATTGATGATCTCGCCGTCGATTCGCACGCTTTCCTCGGCGGCGACTTTGAACGTATCGATCAGGCGAGTGACCTCGCCCTTCGAATCGTTGATCGGCTTGCCCGCCTCGATGCACAGCGCGAGCGCGAGCTCGTCGTAGCGCTCGCGAAAGCGCTTCACGCAGTGTTCGAGCACCGCCTGGCGCTTGAACGGCGGGTAGGTGCGCAGCGCCGGCATCGCATCGACCGCGAGGCCGATCGCCTTGTCGATCGCGGCCGCGTCGGCCATCGCGACGCGGGTGGCGACTTCGCCACTGAATTTGTCGGTGACTTCGAGATCGGTGTTGGCGGCCACCGGCTCATTCGCGAGGTAGTACGGATAGGTTTTCTGCAACATGTCGCGTTCTCCTTGAATCGAATCAAAGCGTCGATGCACAGAGGCTCAAAGCCGCGCGGACAGCCGCTTGATCTCGCGATTGAGCACGCGCTCGTTGTCGGAATAGTCGATCGGCACGTCGATCACGTGCACGCCGGGCGTCACGAAGCACTCGCGCAACAGCGGCGCGAACTGTTCGGCGGCCTCGACCCGATGCCCCTGAGCTCCATAGCTCTGCGCATAGGCGACGAAATCCGGGTTCGCAAGCGTCATGCCGTAGTCCGGGAAGTTCATGTTCTCCTGCTTCCAGCGGATCATGCCGAACGCGTCGTCGCGCAGGATCAGGATCACCAGGTCGAGCTTCAGGCGCACCGCCGTTTCGAGCTCCTGCGAGTTCATCATGAAGCCGCCGTCGCCGCACACGGCGATCACTTTGCGCTCCGGATGCACGATCTTGCTTGCGATCGCCGACGGCAGCCCCGCGCCCATCGACGCCAGCGCGTTGTCGAGCAGCAGCGAATTCGGCTCGTGCGCGCGGTAGTAGCGCGCGAACCAGATCTTGTACATGCCGTTATCCAGACACACGATGCCGTCGACCGGCGTGGTCTCGTACACGTCGCTGACGATCCGCACCGGGTACATCGGGAAGCGGTCGTCGTGCTGGCCCTTCACCAGATGCGCCTCGAAGTGCTCCTTGATCTCCTTGAAGCGCGTGAAGTCCCAATGCTCCTGACGCGTCTTCAGGCTCTCCTTCAGCTGCCACACCGCATTCGCGATGTCGCCGACCACTTCGATCTGCGGGAAATACACCGGATCGACTTCGGCGCCGAGGAAGTTCACGTGGATCACGGTCTTCTCGCCCGCCTCGCCGCTGCGCATGAAAAACGGCGGCTTTTCGATCACGTCGTGACCGACGTTGATGATGCAATCCGCGTGCTCGATCGCGCGATGCACGAAGTCGCCGTCGGAGAGCGTCGCGTTGCCGAGCCACATCGGATGCGATTCGTCGATCACGCCCTTGCCCATCTGCGTCGTGAAGAACGGAATGCCGATCTGATCGACGAACTCGCGCAGCATCTTCGTCGTGGTCTTGCGGTTGCCGCCCGCGCCGATCATCAGGAGCGGATGCTTCGCGGCGGTGATCGCCTCGACCGCGCGCGAGACCGCCTTCTCCTCGGCGACCGGACGGCGGCTGTAGCTCTTCGGAATCGGCTTGCCGTCGCCCTCCTCGTGCGCGACGTCCTCGGGCAATTCGAGGTGCGCGGCGCCCGGGCGCTCCTCCTCGGCGCGGCGCACCGCCTCGCGCACCGCCGCCGGAATATTGCCGATCGACACGATCTGCCGCGTGTACTTGGTGAGCGGCTCCATCATCCGCACCACGTCGACGATCTGGAAGTGCCCCTGCTTGCTCGACTTGATCGGCTTCTGGCCGGTGACCATCAGCATCGGCATGCCGCCCAGTTGCGCGTAGGCGGCCGCAGTCACGAAGTTGGTCGCGCCGGGGCCGAGCGTCGCCAGACATACTCCCGTGCGGCCGGTGAGCCGCCCGTAGGTGGCGGCCATGAAGCCGGCCGCCTGCTCGTGGCGCGTGAGGATCAGACGGATTTTCGAGCGGCGCAGCGACTCGAGCAGATCGAGATTTTCTTCACCGGGGATGCCGAACACGTACTCGACACCTTCGGCTTCCAGCGATTTGACGAACAGGTCCGATGCTTTCATTGAGGGTCTCGCTTGATGACTCGGGGGACGGACAATCGAAGACGACAACGACGGCTGCGCGCGAAACACCGCATCGCGCGCGCGGCATGGCAAACGGCATGGCGAACACCATGCTGGACAGCTTACTACTCGAATGGAAACGATGCGCGCGAGGGGCAGGAAGCCGGGCGCGAGAGGAAGCAGGCGGCGGCAGAGGATGAACCCGCCGCATGACGTGCAGGTGCGCGCCGATCAATGAATCAGCGAATCACCGTTACGCAGTCGGAGAGAATCGGCGGCGCGTTCTCGCCGCTCGTCAGGTCATAAAGATTGGCGCGCGGTCCCTTGGTCCACCACGTATAGCTGCCGGCCTGGTATTTCGCGCCGGACGCCGAGACCGTGTTGACGAACAGCATCGAGGTGCCTTTCACCGGCAGCACGGCGAAGCTCTGGCCGTTCTGCGCGTTCCAGTAGGTAACCTGCAGGATCTTGCCGGTCGCGCACGTGTATTTGCGCGTCTGGTGGTTCTTGCCTTCGATGTGCTTGAACTGCAACGGCGCGGCCGAGGCGCCGCCAGAAGATGCCGCCAGCGAGGCCACCATCGATGCTGCGGTGAGGAATGCAACACGCCATGTCTTCATCGAACACCTCGATTGTTGCGGGGGGTCAGGCAGGGAAGGCATACCGGCCGCCACGCCGGTCACAGACGGGTCACAGGCGGGTTACAGGAAGCTCGTGGGCAATTCACGGACAGTTCGACGACGTTTCAAGGATCGATCACCTCGGCACACGCATCGGTCGGCGCGGCGGCGACGTGCCCGACGACCGGCACGATCTTCAGTCCCGCCGAAGCGATCCGGCACGGCGCCGCCGCGAGCCCGCAGCCGCTGATCCCGGCACACAGCGCGAACGCCACGCCGAGTGCGCCGACCCGGCGAAGCGCGCCACGCCACGGATTGCTGCGCGATTCAAGCGCCATACGATCCCCTACTCCGATCTCTTTGCTGCGATAAGCCAGCAACGATTGCGGCCCACGCCGCGCGTCGCCGCCTGCCCCTGCTCGTTACTTCGCCGACACCGGCCGAACCGCCGCAGCGGCGTGCTTCGCACGCGAGCGCGCTTCGTCGATGTTCGCGCCGGTCGCGAGCGCGACGCCCATGCGGCGTTTGACGAAGCTCTCCGGCTTGCCGAACAGGCGCAGGTCCGAGTTGGGCACCGCGAGTGCCGCCGCGACGCCTTCGAACGCGATGCCGGTCTCGTCGCGTCCACCGTAGATCACCGCCGACGCACCCGGCGCACGCAGCGACGTGTCGACCGGCAAGCCGAGGATCGCGCGCGCATGCAGTTCGAACTCCGAGAAGCGCTGCGAGCACAGCGTGACGAGCCCCGTGTCGTGCGGACGCGGGCTGACTTCCGAAAACCATACGTCGTCGCCGCGCACGAAAAGTTCCACGCCAAAGAGGCCGCGGCCGCCGAGCGCCGCCGTGACCTTGTGCGCGATCTCGCGCGAACGCTCGAGCGCGAGCGGGCTCATCGGCTGCGGCTGCCACGATTCGACATAGTCGCCCGCGACCTGCACGTGGCCGATCGGGTCGCAGAAATACGTGCTGACCGCGCCGCTAGCCGGGTCGATCGCGCGCACGGTGAGCTGCGTGATTTCATATTCGAAGTCGATGAAACCCTCGACGATCACGCGCCCGAAATTCACGCGGCCGCCCGCCATCGCGTACTGCCACGCGGGTTCGACGTCGGCGTCGCGGCGCAATACGGACTGCCCCTTGCCCGACGACGACATCACCGGCTTCACGACGCACGGATAGCCAACCTTCGCGATGCCCGCGCGCAGCTCGTCGAGCGAATCGGCGAATGCGTACGGCGAGGTCGCGAGGCCGAGCTCCTCGGCGGCGAGGCGGCGGATGCCTTCGCGGTTCATCGTCAGCTGGGTGGCGCGGGCGGTCGGGATCACCTCGGCGAGCGCCTCGGTTTCGATCGCGGCGAGCTCGTCGGTGGCGATCGCCTCGATTTCGGGGACGATCAGATGCGGGCGCTCCTGCTGGACCAGCGCGCGCAGCGCGGCGCGGTCGGTCATGTCGATCACGTGCGCGCGATGCGCGACCTGATGGCCCGGCGCGTTCGGGTAACGGTCGACGGCGATCACTTCGACGCCCAGCCGTTGCAGCGCGATGATCACTTCCTTGCCGAGCTCGCCGGCGCCGAGCAGCATCACGCGCGTCGCGGATTCAGAAAGGGGGGTGCCGATCCGTTGGCCGATCTGCATGGGAACTCCAGATAAAAGTCGGGATGAGGGTGGGATTGGATAGACCGCGATGTTAACATGCGGCCCCCTTGCCGCGCGGCGCTCAGGGTGCGTTCAGGGTGCGCTCTGAGTCCGCTCGCGAGGCCGTGGCGGTCGGGCGCAAGCGTGCCGCCTCGTCGACGTTCGCAGCCGCGACCGCGCCACCGCGCGCATCGCTCGCGCACGACAAGCTTAGTACGTTACCCTTACGCCTTCGCCAGTTTGAACAGGAACGACGCCATGCTCATCCGCTCCCGCCCGCGACGTCTTGCGCGCATCACTCCGTGCCTGCGCACGGCCGTCGCCGCGTTGAGCATCGCCGCGCTGCTCGGGGCCTGCGCGATCCCGAAGCATCCGGATTCGTCGGCGCCGCCGCCCGATCCATTCAATCCCGCCGCCGTGCAACTGCTCGACGACAGCAGCTGGGTGCTGAGCTCGTGGAAGAACGCCGACGGCACGGCGCGCGCGGTGCCGTCGAAGGATCAGGAGCCGCTCACGCTCACGTTGTCGACCGAAGGCGGCCGACGCCATGCGAGCGGCTTTTCCGGCTGCAACCGCTTCATGGGTTCATACCTGCTGAAGGACGGCAAGCTCAGCTTCGGCACCCTCGCCGGCACGCGCAAGGCGTGCGTGTCGCCGGGCGGCGACATCGAAAAGCCGTTCCTCGAAGCGCTCGAACGCATCGCTCGCACCGGCGTGCAGATGCGCGCGCCACAGCAGATGCAGCTGATCCTCGAGAACGGCGACACGCTGATGTTCGATCGCAGCGACAAGTGATGCGAGTTTGCGCCGCGTTCGGGACTCGCGCCGGCCTTCGAAGCCGCGCGCTGCGCCGTTTAAACTCGACGGATTGCGCTTCTCGCGCGCTCCGTCATTCGTAGATGTCTGGTATGCACACGGTAGTTTTCGGCTGGTTCGGCGGGTCGGCCGTCTGGTTCATTCCTCTTTTGTGGCGCCTCGTGAAGTCGATGCTGCCGGGCGGTGCGGGTCTGCGCGGCCCCGGCACGATCCGGCTGTGGCTCGGCTTCGTCTGCGTGCTGATCGCGAGTTGCACGCTCGAGGGCTCGCTGATCGGCATTGCCGGCGTCAATGGTTTCGGTCATGCGCTGGCCGCCGGGCTTGGGCGTCTGCTCGGCCATATCGGCACGCCGCTCGCGGCGCTCGCGCTGCTCCTGATCAGCCTGCCCTGGCTCATCGACTTCCGCTGGAGCGAGGTCGCCGCCTGGGCCGACGGCGCGTTCGGCCTCGGGTTGTCGCGCGGACTCGCGAAGCGAGACGAGGATGCGCGCCGCCACCGCACCGTCGACGACGGCGCGCCGTCGCACGTTTCGCCCGCTACCAACACGATGGCGCCGCGCAACAGCAAGGGTCGCTACGCGCGGCCGACGGTGTGGCGTCCGCCCGCGAGCGGGCGCGGCGTGGGCGCCGCCGCTGCGGGCAGTGCCGCGGCTGGCGTCGCGGGTAGCAAGGAGGCTGCCGCCCGTGGCGCCGGCGCAAAGTGGCGCGCCGATGCGGCCGCTGGCGCGGCGCGTGGGCCGGCCAGGCAGATCGAGCCGGTGTTGCGCACGGGGTCGAGCGCGCCGCTGCGTCCGGGAGCGTCGATGGCAACGCAGGCGCCACCGGTGGACAAAGCTCCGGACAGGTCCACGGCACCATTCGTGCCGACCGAGCCGGTCGCGCCGGCGGGTTGGCTGCGCACGACGGAGCCGCGCGCGGCGACCGCGGCGGGATCGCCGGGTGCATCGGCTTCATCGGGCATGTCGGTTCATGATAGCGCTGCGCAGGCCGGTCGGCGCTCGGTCGGCGAACAGCGCGTGGCCGCGCCGTTCGGCTCCAGCGCCGCATTGGCGGCGACGGCCGCCAATGCGGCCGGCGTGTCGGCGCGAGCGGCACAGGCCATGGCGGGCCGGTCCGCCACGTCGGGCGCCGGGATCGGCATGACGGCGGGATCCATGAATGCCGCGGGCCGCGGCAGCCGTCCGTCGCCGCTGCCACGTCCAGCAGACGGCAGCGCGCCGCTCAATCGCGGCGCGACTCCGCGTCAGCCGTTCCCGGCGGCTCAGCGCGCCAACGGTGTCACATTGCCGTCGACCGTGCGCCGCCCTACACCGGACTTCACGCGAACGATGGCGAACGCGTCGACGGTCGCGCCGCCGGCGAGCGTCGAGGAAACGCTGCGCAGCATCGCGGAAAACACCGCGCGCTGGACCGACATGGCCGGCGTGAGCCTCGCGCGCAGCCGTGGCGGCGATGGCGCAAAGATTGGCGACGTGGAACGTATGTTGACAACGTTCGACGTGCCGCCGGCGCTGCCGGACGTGCTGCCTGTCGAAAACGGCGAGACGGTGTCGCCGGCGCAGTCGCAGCAAGAAGCGTCACCTGTGGAGTTGCCGGCTGAGCATGAGGTGGTCGAGTCCGACACGTCGGTCGAGAGCGCCAACGAAGCGGTTGCGCAATGGCCGACCGAACCGCCGGTCATTCATCCGCCGCTCACGGCCGCGCCGCTGACGACGCCTGCGATCGAGCCGGTGGCCGGCGTGGCGGCTGCGGCTGTGGCTGTCGAATCCGCGATTGCAGAGCCCGCGTCTGTCGCAGAGACGCCGGCCGATCCCGTGTGCGCGGACGCTGTCACCGGCACGCCCGCGGTTGTCGAGCCGTCGGCATCCGCTGCGGCTGAGCCTGCCGCCGCGGAACCTGCTGCAAGCGCGCCGCAACACGAGGCGGCGAGGGCGACGCCGTTCCAGCGCTTTGCAGCCAGCTTGCAGGACGACGCTACGCACGAAGACGTACCGGCGATCGAAGACCGGACGACGACAAACCCCAGCGTCCCGTCATCGCAGGGGGAAGAATCCGCGCGAACCGTCGAACCTGCGACCGCCGACACCGCGACACCGAAGCAAGAGCCGGCCCCTGTCGCCGAAATCGTCATCGACAAAACGCTCGTGCCTTGGGAGAGCAAACTCGGCCCGACCGCGAACGAAGGCGCGCGGCCAGGTGAGCCAGCAACGCCGCCGACGCATGCGACGTCGCTCGCCCCTGCCCTGCCCGCTGCGACCGAGCCCGCGATCGACCCCACGAACGCCTCGCCGTCGTCGACTTCAACGAGCGCGGCGAACCTGGCTACACCGGCAACCGCCCCAGCCGTCGTCTCGAACGTGGTCCGTTTCCCTGGCGTTGCCGCGCCGGCGACCAGCATCGAGCCTTCGCTCGACGCAAACGCGACGTATGTCACGAACACACCGGCAGCCGAACCGTCACCCACTCCGTCGCCTGCTTCCGCGCCCACACCGCAACCGCTGACCCAACCCGCCACCGAGCCCGCCGCCCGCGCGCCGCTGCGCGGCCACGCGCCGGTCAACGGCTTCGAGTTCCATGCGCCGGCTGCATCGATGGTCGAACTGCCGACGCTCGATCTGCTCGCCCCCGCCGACGCCGACGTCGAGCCGATCTCGGACGAAAAGCTCCGCGAAACCGGCCAGCTGATCGAGCAGCGCCTGCAGGAATTCAAGGTGCCGGTGACGGTAGTCGGCGCATCGGCGGGTCCGGTCATCACGCGCTTCGAAGTCGAACCGGCGCTCGGCGTGCGCGGCAGCCAGATCGTCGGTCTGATGAAGGACCTGTCGCGCGGTCTCGGTCTCACGTCGATCCGCGTGGTCGAAACGATTCCAGGCAAGACCTGCATGGGCCTCGAACTGCCAAACGCGAAGCGGCAGACGATCCGGCTCTCCGAAATCCTCGAAGCGAGCGTCTACCAGAACTCGCACTCGCAACTGACGCTTGCGATGGGCAAGGACATCACCGGCCATCCGGTCGTCGCCGATCTCGCGAAGGCGCCGCACATGCTAGTGGCGGGCACGACCGGTTCGGGCAAGTCGGTCGCGATCAACGCGATGATCTGCTCGCTGCTGTTCAAGGCGACGCCCGAGGAAGTACGTCTGATCATGATCGACCCGAAGATGCTCGAGCTTTCGGTCTACGAAGGGATTCCGCATCTGCTCGCGCCGGTCGTCACCGACATGAAGCTCGCGGCCAATGCGCTGAACTGGTGCGTCGGCGAAATGGAGAAGCGCTACCGGCTGATGTCGGCGGTCGGCGTGCGCAATCTCGCGGGCTTCAACCAGAAGATCCGCGACACCGAGGCGAAGGGCAAGAAGCTCGGCAACCCGTTCTCGCTCACGCCCGATGCACCCGAGCCGCTCGCGCCGCTGCCGCTGATCGTCGTCGTCATCGACGAGCTCGCCGACCTGATGATGGTCGCCGGCAAAAAGATCGAGGAACTGATCGCGCGGCTCGCGCAGAAGGCGCGCGCGGCCGGCATCCACCTGATCCTCGCGACGCAGCGGCCGTCCGTCGACGTAATTACCGGTCTCATCAAGGCGAACATTCCGACCCGCGTCGCGTTCCAGGTGTCGTCGAAGATCGACTCGCGCACGATTCTCGACCAGATGGGCGCCGAGTCGCTGCTCGGCCAGGGTGACATGCTGTTCCTGCCGCCGGGCACGGGCTACCCGCAGCGCGTGCACGGCGCGTTCGTCGCCGACGAGGAAGTGCATGCGATCGTCGAGTATCTGAAGCAGTTCGGCGAGCCGCAATACGAAGAAGGCATTCTCGACGGCCCGGCCACCGATGGCGGCGCGGCCCAGGACCTGTTCGGCGAAGCGCCGGATGCGGAAGCCGATCCGCTGTATGACGAAGCGGTCGCGTTCGTCGTGCGCACGCGGCGCGCGTCGATCTCGTCGGTGCAGCGGCAATTGCGCATCGGCTATAACCGCGCGGCGCGGCTCGTCGAACAGATGGAGACGGCCGGGCTCGTGTCGGCGATGAGCATCAACGGCAGCCGCGAAGTGCTGGCGCCGGGGCCGGCGGAATGAGCGGCCGGTGAATCGCCAGGCCGGGTCGGCAACGACACGGGCGAAAAAAGCGGACAGCCTCACGATGTGAGCTGTCCGTTTTTCTTTACCCGCGCGCGCCGTGCGTCATGACGGCGACACCAGCTTGAAATCGACCGGCGAGCCGAGCTCGAAATGCTGCTTCGGATTCGGATCGAGCAGCCCCGTCTGCTGATCGCGCTTGAACACGTAGACCGTGTCGCTCAACTGATTGCCGACGATCAGCCAGTTGCCGGTCGGATCGATGGTGAACTCGCGCGGCGATTTGCCGAGGCTCGATTGCCGGCCGATCTGCTTCAGATGCCCATTGGCGGGATCGACCGAGAACATCACGATCTCGTTCGCGTCGCCGCGATTGGACGCATACACGAAGCGTCCGTCCGGCGACATGTGGATCGCCGCCGCGGCCACCTGCCCCTTGAAGCCGGGCTCGCTCAATGGCAACGTCTGCACGAGCTTCAGTCTGCCGTCCTGGTAGTCGAACGTGCTGACGGTCGCCGCGAGTTCGCTCGTCAGATAGGCGTGCCTGCCGTTGGCGCTGAAGATCAGATGGCGTGGACCCGTGCCGGCTTTCTGCTGCGCGTAGCCCCAGTCCGTCACGACGAACGGGCCCGCGCCGGCGCTGCTCTGCGGCGCGTAACGGTACGAGTACAGCTTGTCGGCGCCGAGATCCTGCGCGAACAGATAGTGGCCGTCAGGCGAGAACACGGTCGAATGCACGTGCGAGTTATCCTGCCGCCCTTTCACCGGCCCGCCGCCCTCGTGATGCACGGTCTGCACCGAGGCGCCCACCTGGCCGTTCGCCTGCAGCGGAAACACCGCGAAGCTGCCGCCCGGGTCGGGCGCGACCGAATAGTTCGCGGTCAGCAGATACTTGCCGTCCGGCGAGATGCTCAGATAGCAGGGGTCATTGCCATCGGACGACACCTTGTTCAGAAACGTCAGTTGGCCGCGCGCGGCATCGAAGCCGAACGCGCTGATGTTGCCGCGCTGCGTGGCCGGGCCATTGTCGCCGGGCAGTTCGTTGACCGAATAGACGAAGCGGCGGTCA
The DNA here is from genome assembly GCF_040948765.1 of Paraburkholderia sp. BR10923. NCBI lineage: Bacteria > Pseudomonadati > Pseudomonadota > Betaproteobacteria > Burkholderiales > Burkholderiaceae > Paraburkholderia > Paraburkholderia sp. BR10923. The sequence goes on from NZ_JBFPKO010000024.1 coordinate 25,177, forward strand.
CGGCTCACGACCAGAAACGATGGATTGACCGTCTGCGCGACCGACACCTGGGTCGCCGCGCCGGTCTTCGTGTCGAAGCGAAACACGTAGATGCCCTCGCTCTTGCCGCTGGTGTAAGTGCCGACCAGCATCGTATAGACGCCGTCCCCGGGGACCGGGCCAGAATCTTGCGCATACGCGTGCGAAGCAAGCATCGAAACCATGAGCAGGAAACCTTTTATCATCGAACGGGCGACGCGGTCCGCGCCACGCGGACCGGAACCCTGTACGGCAACACTGGCAAGAACAGAAGTAAAAGCGGAAGCCGGAACTGGGCGCGCGGCGACACACCCGGCGGCACGGCGACGGTGAAGCATGAGTCCTCCTCGACATCGGTTGTCTGTACGGGCTCGCGTATGAGCCGGGGTACGAGCGGTTATAACGGTGTCTGGTCTGCCGCGCCGCGAATCGAGCGTCGTTCCGCGTTGTTGTTGTCGAAGTCAGTATAAGAGCGTTAGGTCGGATCATGCAGTGAATCCACCGCTGACGCGCGGGCTGCGCCAGCGGCTTTGCTCCCGCAAGCCGGGGCGGTTTTTCAAGAGTTTTCTCAATCGCGCATCACGCGTGTCAACCACGGAGTCTCCATGAACGTCACTCTCAGCCTGGGCCCGCTCGTTTCGCTGATCGCCGGCATCCTGATCCTGATCATGCCGCGCCTGTTGAACTACATCGTCGCGCTTTACCTGATCATCATCGGCATCATCGGAATCTTCGGCGTGGGCTCGTCGCATCTGTAAGCGACAGGCGACGCGATACCCGGGCGCGGTATTTGCGCCCGCTATCGAGATCAATTTGCGAGAAAAGAGGGTTCGCGCAGTGCCAGCGGCACTCGCACGCATGAAAGCGCGGCCTGGGTCACGCGGTGACATAGGCGGAAAGCGGGCATCGCGCCACGCGAACAATCGACGTGACGTGGCGCGAAGATGCGGATACGCGAGCAGCAGCCCGCGCTACGAACGCTCGGTGCGGCCGCTCAACCGTTTGCCAGTTGTTCGAGGCGCAAGCGCCCCTGCAACGACAGCGCGCCGACCGCATAATGATCGGCATTCTGCTGATAGCGCCGGAAGCAGTCCCGCTCGACCAGGAAGGATGCGGCAGCCAGCATGCCGTTGCGGCTCAATCCGAGCCGGCCATGATCGAGTGGCAGCATGGAGTCGCCGGCAAGCTGGCTGGCGGCCGAGAGAATCGTGATGCAATCGGATTTCGAAGGGTTCAGCATGGCTTTCGTCCTCGGAAACGGCGTCTGCATGCGCCATGAGCAAGGCCGATTCGCAGTCCGGCAGGTCACCGGACATCGGCATGAAATCTGATTTTATGCATGGAATTGACAATTTTCCAACCCGCGTTTTGCCGCACTATGCGGTGAACCAAACACTGCCGATCGTGGTCCGGTAATTAACACCCACTCGAAGCGCGGCTGCTGTCGCCATCCGTAATAACGACTCGTTTTTCGACACGCTTTCCATGCCTGCACACCTCGAAGACTACGCACTCATCGGCGACGGCCATACCGCCGCGCTCATCTCCCGCGAGGGGTCCGTCGACTGGCTCTGCTGGCCGCGTTTCGACTCGGGCGCCTGCTTCGCCGCGCTGCTCGGCACGCCCGACAACGGTCGCTGGCAGATCGCCCCCGCCACCCGGGGGGAGCACGGCGCGCCGACCATTACGCGGCGCTATCGCGGTGAAACGCTGATCCTCGAAACCGACTTCGAAACGCCCGACGGCGCCGTCACGCTGATCGATTTCATGCCGCCAGGCAACGGCTGGTCGGAGCTGATCCGCATCGTCGTCGGCAAGCGCGGCACCGTGCGCATGAAGATGGAACTCGTGCTGCGCTTCGACTACGGCTTCTCGATCCCATGGGTCGACAAGCTCAAGCACGACAGCGGCATCAAGGCGATCGTCGGCCCCGACACCGCGGTGTTGCGCACGCCGGTCGAACTGCACGGCGAAGATATGAAGACCGTCGCGGAATTTACGGTGACCGCGGGCGAGCGCGTGCCGTTCTCGCTCGCGTATGCGGCGTCGCATCTGCGCATTCCGCCCGCGCGCGACCCGCACACGTCACTCGCGCGCACCGAGAACCACTGGCTCGAATGGGCGGCGCGGGGGACTGTCGAAGGACGCTGGGCCGAGCCGATCCGCCGTTCGCTTATCACACTGCGCGCGCTCGCCTACGAGCCGACCGGCGGCATTGTCGCGGCGCCTACCACGTCGCTGCCGGAGAAGCTCGGCGGCACGCGCAACTGGGACTATCGATACTGCTGGCTGCGCGACGCGACCATCACGCTGCTCGCGATGATGCGCGGCGGCTACTACGACGAGGCGCGCGCCTGGCGCAGCTGGCTCGGCCGCGTGATGGCGGGCGCGCCGGACCAGTTGCAGATCATGTACGGCATCGGCGGCGAGCGACGCCTGCCCGAATTCGAAATCGACTGGCTGCCCGGCTACGAGGGCGCGAAACCGGTGCGCATCGGCAACAACGCGGTCGGGCAGCTTCAGCTCGACGTCTACGGCGAAGTGATGAATGCGCTGCATCTCGCGCGCGTGGGCGGCCTGCAGGCGGACGTCACCGCGTGGAGCGTGCAGCGCGCGATGCTCGCGCATCTGACCACCATCTGGCGCGAACCCGACGAAGGCATCTGGGAGACGCGCGGCGGCCGCGAGCATTTCACGTTCTCGAAGGTGATGGCGTGGGTCGCGTTCGATCGCGCGATCCGCTCGGCCGAAATGTTCAAGCTCGACGGCCCGCTCGACGAATGGCGCGCGACGCGCGACACGATCCACGCCGAGGTCTGCGAGAAGGCGTGGAATCCGAAGCTGAACGCGTTCTCGCAGTCCTACGGCAGCGACCAGCTCGACGCGAGCGTGCTGCTGATGCCGCTGGTCGCCTTCCTGCCGCCGCAGGACCCGCGCATCAAGGGCACCGTCGAGGCGATCGAGCGAGATCTGATGCACGGCGGCTTCGTGATGCGCTACCGCACGACCGAATACGATGACGGCCTGCCGCCCGGAGAAGGCACCTTTCTTGCGTGTTCGTTCTGGATGGTGGATAACCTCGCGCTGCAGGGGCGCGTGCGGGAAGCGATCGAGATGTACGAGCGGCTGCTCGCGCTGTGCAACGACGTGGGCCTGCTGTCCGAGGAGTACGATCCGGTCGAAAAACGTCTGGTCGGCAATTTTCCGCAGGCGTTCTCGCACGTGGCGCTCGTGCACACCGGACTGAACCTGATGAAGCATGAGCAGGAAATGGCGCAGGCGACCGGCCATCCCGCGCATAACGGCATGCGCTCCACAGAGCTTGAGGTTCAGGCAAGCCCTTATAGCGGCGGGGCAGCATCGCCACTAGCATGACGCCGTGACAGTTTGCGTACACTGAATGCGAAAATTGTTGCATTGCACAAGATTGCTTTGTTCGATATTATCGATCCGACTGTCGGCCAACAACAATGTGCCCACAACCACAATGGCCCGCCGCAACGCTTCACGCGTGTTTGCGAAGCCCAATGCGAACCGCTTAAAACGGAGCAAACATGCTCTATCAACTGCACGAATTCAGCCGGGCGATGTTGAGCCCCCTCACCGCCTGGGCCCAGGCCGCATCGAAATCATTTGCGAATCCGGCCAGTCCGTTAGCCTATGTGCCGGGCGCCACACGCCTGTCCGCCGGCTACGAACTGCTTTACCGGCTCGGCAAGGATTACGAAAAGCCCGAGTTCAACATTCATCAGATTGTTAAAGACGGACATAACATTCCGATCGTCGAGCAGACGATCATCGAAAAGCCGTTCTGCCGTCTGATGCGCTTCAAGCGCTTCGCGGACGACAGCGAAGCTGTCAGCCAACTGAAAGACGAGCCGGTCGTGCTGGTCTGCGCACCGTTGTCAGGACACCACGCCACGCTGCTGCGGGACACCGTGCGCACGTTGCTGCAAGACCACAAGGTCTACATCACCGACTGGATCGACGCGCGCATGGTGCCGCTCGAGGCCGGCTGGTTCGGTCTGAACGACTACATCGCGTATATCCAGGAATTCATTCGCCATATCGGCGCGAAGAATCTGCACGTGATCTCGGTGTGCCAGCCGACCGTGCCGGTGCTCGCCGCCATTTCGCTGATGGCGAGCCGCGGCGAGGACACGCCGCGCACGATGACGATGATGGGCGGCCCAATCGACGCGCGAAAGAGCCCGACCTCGGTCAATTCGCTCGCCACGCAGCACTCATACGAGTGGTTCGAGAACAACGTGATCTTCACGGTACCGCCGAACTATCCGGGCACGGGCCGCAAGGTCTATCCGGGCTTCCTGCAGCACACGGGCTTCGTCGCGATGAATCCGGAGCGTCACGCGGCATCGCACTGGGATTTCTACCAGAGCCTGCTGCGCGGCGACGAGGACGACGCCGAAGCGCATCGCCGCTTCTACGACGAGTACAACGCGGTGCTCGACATGGATGCCGACTATTACCTCGACACGATCCGCGTCGTGTTCCAGGAATTCCGTCTTGCCGAAGGCACGTGGGTCGTCAACGGCGAACCGGTGCGGCCTCAGGACATCACGACGACCGCGCTGTTTACGATCGAAGGCGAGCTCGACGATATTTCCGGCGACGGCCAAACGTACGCGGCCCACGACCTGTGCAGCGGCATTGCGGCGAAGAACAAGCGTCACTTCACCGCGGAAAAATGCGGCCACTACGGCATTTTCTCGGGCCGCCGCTGGCGCACGATCATTTACCCGCAATTGCGCGACTTCATTCTCGAGCACAACAAGACTGCAAAAACGGCGAAAGAAAAAGTCGAAGCCTGAGCATTAAACCTGCAATAGCATATAAAAAGCCAACGGTCTCCTTCGAGGCCGTTGGCTTTTTTATCGCGCTTCATTCGTGATACTGATGTTCTGCCGCGGCGGCGATCACCGCAGCACGGGCCGTTACTTTCTCAACAGATACGCGAGCAGCAGTTCGGTATTCATCTGAATCACCTCGCTGCGTTCGGCGGCGCTGCTGAAATCGCGCCCGAGCGTCGCTTCGAGCGTGAAGCGGTTCGACACGATGTAGTAGCCCATGCCCGAAAGCGTCACGTAAAAACGCAGTGGGTCGATGTTGGTGCGAAACAGTCCCGCGCGTTGCCCGCGTTCGAGGATGCCGCCAAGCGTGGCGACGATCGGCGAGATCATTTCGCGTATGCGTGTCGACTTCTGCATATAGCGTGCTTCATGCAGATTCTCGTTGTTGATGAGTCGCAATAACTCGGGATGATCGCGGTAGTAGTCCCACACGAAATGTGCGAGACGTGTAACCGCCTCGACGGGCGCGACTCCGTTGAGTTCGAGCGTGCGTTCCGCTTCGTTGAGTGCGCTGAACGCGTGCTCGAGTACCGCGGTGAATAGCTGCTCCTTGCTACCGAAGTAGTAATAGAGCATGCGTTCATTGGTTTCGGCGCGGCGAGCGATCTGATCGACTCGTGCGCCGAACAGTCCTCCATTTGCAAACTCTTCCGCCGCCGCAAGCAAGATGCGGCGCCTCGTGCCTTCAGGATCTCTTTTGATTTTCGGCTGATTCATGGTGGCATCGTCTTCGTGAGCCGCGTTATCCGGATCGCGCCGCCGGCCTCTCCTCGAGCCTTTTTGTTGGCGGCGTTTAGCGGGCGCGTCGTGGTTGGGAAACACACCCTTTTCTGCGGACTTTCGAATGAAGCGCTTCGATTATGGCACATGGATTGCGAATGGCAATCCGGGAAATCGGCGATAATGTGCTATTTAGTTCAGGTCGTGCGCTCGCACGGCAAACCCCCGCGCCGTAACCGTGACAGACGTCAAAACACTCGCGGATCGCATCGAAGATCTGCTGCCCCAAACGCAATGCACGAAGTGCGGTTATCCCGCATGCCGTCCGTATGCCGAAGCCATCGCCAGCGGCGAGGCGAACTATAACCAGTGCCCGCCCGGCGGTGCCGAGGGCATCGCGCGCCTCGCCGCGCTACTCGGCAAACCGGTGATTCCGCTCAATTCCGCCAATGGCGTCGAACGTCCGCGCCCCTTGGCGGTTATCGACGAACAGGTGTGCATCGGCTGCACGCTGTGCATGCAGGCATGTCCGGTCGACGCGATAGTTGGCGCACCGAAACAGATGCACACCGTGATCGCCGAGCTCTGCACCGGCTGCGACCTGTGCGTGCCGCCCTGCCCGGTCGACTGCATCGCGATGCTACCCGTCACCGGCGAGGCCACCGGCTGGGATGCATGGAGCCAGAGCGAGGCAGACGCGGCGCGGGCGCGTCATAACCGCCACGAGGGCCGTCTCGCGCGCGAGCGCAACGCCGCCGAAGCGCGTGCTGCGGCGCGGCGAGCCGCGAGTGCGAGCGCGCCGGCGGCGGCTGCGTCGGGCGCGGTTCCCGCGAGCGGCGCGACAACGCCGTCCGAGGCCCCGGCTACCCCGAGTGCGGACGACGCCGAAGCGAAAAAACGCGCGATCATCCAGGCCGCGCTCGAACGCGCGCGCAAGAAGAAAGAGGAGATGGCCGCGAAAGGCCAGGGGCCGCTGAACACCGAGAACGTCAGCGCCGACGTGCAGGCACAGATCGATGCAGCCGAAGCGCGCCGCCGCCGTCTCGGTCTTGCCAGCGGCGAGGGTACACACGGCTCGGAGCCGTCGTCCAACGAGTCCGACGAGTCAAAGCCGCCGTCCAGCTCGCCGCCGACCGCGCGCTGACCTCGCCCGCGCAACCCTTCTCACTCACACGGACCCGCTCCGAATGAACGCGAACAAACGCCGCGCGATCTACGAAACGCTTCAGAGCCTGAATCCGCACCCGACCACCGAACTCGAGTACACGACGCCGTTCGAACTGCTGATCGCGGTGCTGCTGTCGGCGCAAGCGACCGACGTGTCGGTCAACAAGGCGATGCGCAGGATGTTCCCCGTAGCGAACACACCGCAGAAGGTGTTCGACCTCGGCGAGGAAGGTGTCGCGAGCTATATCAAGACGATCGGCCTGTATCGCACGAAGGCGAAGAACGTGATCGCGACCTGTCGCATTCTGCTCGACCAGTACGGCGGCGAGGTGCCCGAGGATCGCGAGGCGCTCGAAGGGCTGCCGGGTGTCGGCCGCAAAACGGCCAACGTGATTCTGAACACCGCGTTCGGCCATCCGACCATCGCGGTCGACACGCACATATTCCGCGTCGCCAACCGCACCGGCCTCGCGCCCGGCAAGGACGTGCGCGCGGTCGAAGCAGCGCTCGAAAAATTCACGCCAGCCGAATTCAGGAAGGACGCGCACCACTGGCTGATCCTGCATGGACGCTACGTGTGCAAGGCGCGCCGCCCCGAATGCTGGCATTGCGTGATCGAGCCGCTGTGCGAGTTCCGGCCGAAGACCCCGCCGCCCGATCTTTAAGGGCAGCCCAACTCGAAACCCCAGACCGCGCGGCGCGCCTGCAGCCCGAACGGCCGCCGCGTAAAATGATGCTTTACACGCAGTGCGCCCCCCGTACACACGCCGTCGCGCCCCACTCCCACGCACCGGTTCCACGATGTTCAATCCCAGCCGCGACGAAGTTCGCCTCTTTTTCACCGACACCTGGCGCAAACAGCGCCAAGGCGAGATTCTGACGCCGCTCGAGGCGATCGCCGCCGACTGGATCGTCGAGCATCCGGAATATCACGCCGACCTCACCGACGCCCCCGCTGCGCAGGCGCAGGACTATTCGCCGGAGCGCGGCCAGACCAATCCGTTCCTGCACCTGTCGATGCATCTGGCGATCTCCGAACAGCTGTCGATCGATCAGCCGCCCGGCATTCGCGCCGCGCACGAGCGGCTCGCCGCACGCCTCGGCTCGACGCACGAGGCGCAGCACGCAATCATGGACTGCCTCGGCGAAACCATCTGGGAAGCGCAGCGCACCGGCACGCCGCCGGACACGGACGCGTATTTGCAGCGCATCGAACGGCGCGCGACGCGCGACTGAAGCGACCGCAAACCCCGGCTCGATGCCCTCAAAGCAAAACACCCCGCCAAGGCGGGGTGTTTTGCTTTTGAAGCCGCGGCGCGAAATCCGCGCCCTACGCTCACTTCTTCTGCACGAGGTCGCCTTCCAGCGATTCGACGTAAGCGGCGATGTCCTTCATGTCGCCTAGCGACAGGCTCTGCACCTGTGCCTGCATGATCGCGTTGTTGCGGCCGAGGTGCGGATTGCCGGTGCCCATCTGGTACTGACGCAGCGCCCAGTACACATAGTCGGAGTGCTGACCGGCCAGCTTCGGATACTCCGGGCTCACCGGCTTGTTCAGGCCGGGACCGTGGCAGGCCGCGCAGTTGTGACTGTCGGCGAGCACCTTGCCGTTGCCCGCGTCAGCCGCGTGAGCGACGTTCGCCACGGCCAGACCGATTACCGCCGCCGCGCCGACCGCCTTGAATACCGTGTGGAGTGCCTGTTGGGGCTTGATCATGAAATCTCCTATCCCGCGAATTGGATGTACTGGTGACCGACGCCGATCACTTGTCGGGATTGTTTTTCGAAGCGGCAGTTTGCGCTGCGTAGTAGGCGGCGATGTCGGCAATGTCCTGATCCGACAGCGACGTTGCGATTGCATGCATCGTGTCGAAATGGCGGTCGCCCTTCTTGTAGGCGCGCAGCGCGATCTCGAGGTAGGCCTGATTTTGCCCGCCGAGCTTCGGCACGCGGAAAACCTCTGGATAAGCCGTACGATATTCAGGGATGCCGTGGCAGCCGATACACATCGCGACCTTGTCCTGGCCCGCCTTGGCGTTGCCTACGACATCCGCTGCCTGCGCACTGACCGCGTACCCCGCGAGCACCGACAGCGCTGCGATCACGACGTGTTTGCCGACGAATTTATTCATAGATGTAACCTGGCTTGAGGGGAAACGGGTGCCCACAAAGGCAGCGGTCCGGCCGTTCTTCTTATGAGGTGGCCACGCAGGCCAAAAAAATCGGGCCCATTGTACCGCGACGCCGCGCCGAACGTCCACAACACGCGGGAGCCGCGCAACGCCCGTCTGGACGGGCCGCGCGCCATGCTCGCGGCGGCTTCGCGATGACGCCACAGCGGCGCCGGCGCGTCTACCCCGGCACGGCTGACAACATACGTGAGCCGGTTTCGGGCCAACAGGCCTTCTGACTTATACTGGGTTTTTTCCCGCACAAGAGCATCTCGCCATGCGTTTCGAAGGCTCATCGCAGTACGTCGCCACCGACGACCTCAAGCTCGCGGTCAACGCCGCGATGACGCTCAAGCGTCCGCTCCTGATCAAGGGCGAACCCGGCACCGGCAAGACCATGCTCGCCGAGGAAGTCGCCGCCGCGCTCGGCATGCCGCTCTTGCAATGGCACATCAAGTCGACCACCAAGGCCCAGCAGGGCTTGTACGAATACGACGCCGTGTCGCGACTGCGCGATTCGCAGCTCGGCGACGAACGCGTGAAGGACATCCGCAACTACATCGTCAAGGGTGTGCTGTGGCAGGCGTTCGAATCGGACGAGCAGAGCGTGCTGCTGATCGACGAGATCGACAAGGCCGACATCGAATTCCCGAACGACCTGCTGCGCGAACTCGACCGCATGGAGTTCTACGTGTACGAGACGCGCGAGCTGGTGCGCGCGAAGCATCGCCCGCTCGTGATCATCACGTCGAACAACGAGAAGGAATTGCCCGACGCGTTCCTGCGCCGCTGCTTCTTCCACTACATCAAGTTTCCGGACGCGACGACGATGCAGCAGATCGTCGACGTGCACTACCCCGGCATCAAGAAGGACCTGCTCGCCGCCGCACTGCAGAGCTTCTTCGAGCTGCGCAACGTCGCGGGGCTGAAGAAGAAGCCGTCCACCTCCGAACTGCTCGACTGGCTCAAGCTGCTGCTCGCCGAAGACATTCCGCCCGAAGCGCTGCGCTCGGCCGACCACAAGCAGATCGTGCCGCCGCTGCACGGCGCGCTGCTGAAGAACGAACAGGACGTGGGCCTGTTCGAGCGGCTGCTGTTCATGAACCGCAACAACCGTTGAGCGGGCACCGCGCCGCAGGACATCCAGCATGCTGATCGACTTCTTCTACTCGCTGCGCGCCGCCAAACTGCCGGTCTCGGTGAAGGAATACCTGACGCTGCTCGAAGCGCTGAAGGCCAACGTGATCGCGCCGTCGCTCGACGAGTTCTACTACCTGTCGCGCATCACGCTCGTGAAGGACGAGCAGTACTTCGACAAGTTCGACCAGGCGTTCGGCGCCTTTTTCAACGGGGTCGCGGCAAGCTCGGAGCTCGCGTTCGAGATTCCGCTCGACTGGCTGAAGAAGAAGCTGCAACGCGATCTGTCGCCCGAGGAAAAGGCGCAGATCGAGGCGATGGGCGGCATCGACAAGCTGATGGAGCGCCTGAAGGAACTGTTCGACGAGCAGAAGGAGCGCCACGAGGGCGGCAACAAATGGATCGGCACGGGCGGCACGTCGCCGTTCGGCAACGGCGGCTATAACCCCGAGGGTGTGCGCATCGGCGGCGACGCGACCGGCAATCGCACCGCCGTCAAGGTCTGGGAAGCGCGCGCGTACCGCGACTACGACGACCAGGTCGAGATCGGCACGCGCAACATCAAGGTCGCGCTGCGGCGCTTGCGCCGCTTCGCCCGCGAGGGCGCCGCGGAAGAGCTCGACCTGCCCGACACCATCCGCAGCACCGCCGCGAACGCCGGCTGGCTCGATCTGAAGATGGTGCCCGAGCGGCACAACAACGTGAAGGTGCTGATGCTGCTCGATGTCGGCGGCTCGATGGACGATCACGTGAAGCGCACCGAGGAGCTGTTCTCCGCCGCGAAGGCCGAGTTCAAGCACCTCGAGTTCTATTACTTCCACAACTGCGTGTACGACTTCCTGTGGAAGAACAACCGCCGCCGCCACGCCGAGCGCACGCCGACGTGGGACGTGCTGCACAAGTTCACGCCGGACTACAAGCTGATCTTCGTCGGCGACGCGACGATGAGCCCGTACGAAGTGTTGCAGCCGGGCGGCTCGGTCGAGTACAACAACGCCGAGGCCGGCGCGGTGTGGCTGCGCCGGCTCGCCGATCATTTCCCGCACTTCGCGTGGCTGAACCCGGAACCGGAAGCGCTGTGGCCATATCGGCAGTCGGTCAGCGCGATCCGCGAAGTGCTGGGCCACCGCATGTATCCGCTGACGCTCGCGGGCCTGGAGACGGCCATGCGGGTGCTGAGCAAGTGACCAGATAACGCCGCCGTTCCAACATCCCCGTCTTGACGCTTTAATTTCCACAACAAGAAAGCCCTCGCATGAGTTCGTCCCCGTCGCCCCAGCTGTCCCCCGCCGCGCCGCAGAGGCGCTTCAACCCGCTCGCCGATACGTCGCTGTCGACGATCGTCGCGGGCTTCGTCGCGGCGATGACCGGCTACACGAGCTCGCTCGTGCTGATGTTCCAGGCGGGCCAGGCCGCGCATCTGAGCGACGCGCAGATTTCGTCCTGGATCTGGGCGCTGTCGATCGGCATGGGCCTCTGCACGATCGGCCTGTCGCTGCGCTTTCGCGCGCCGATCGTGATCGCGTGGTCGACGCCGGGCGCGGCGCTGCTGGTGGCGTCGCTGCCGCATGTCGAGTATGCGCAGGCCATCGGCGCGTTCATCTTCTGCGCGGCGCTGCTGACGCTGGTCGGCGTCACCGGCTGGTTCGACGCGCTGATGAAGCGGATTCCGTCCGGCCTCGCGGCGGCGCTCCTCGCGGGCATCCTGTTCGAGATCGGCATCGAGATTTTCCGTGCCGCGCAGTACCAGACCGCGCTCGTGCTGACGATGTTCTTCACCTACCTGATCGTCAAACGGTTCGTGCCGCGTTACGCGATTCCGACCACGCTGGTGGTCGGCACGGCCGCGGCCGGCGGCCTCGGGCTGCTCGACTTCAGCCACTTTCACGTCGCGCTCGCGCATCCGGTGCTGACGATGCCGTCGTTTTCGGTGGCGGCGTGCGTGAGCATCGGCATTCCGCTGTTCGTGGTCGCGATGGCCTCGCAGAACGTGCCCGGCATCGCGGTGCTGCGCGCCGACGGCTATACGACCCCGTCCGCGCCGCTGATCGCGACGACCGGCGTCGCGTCGCTGCTGCTCGCGCCGTTCGGCTCGCACGGCATCAATCTTGCGGCGATCACGGCGGCGATCTGCACCGGCCCCGAAGCGCACGAAAACCCCGCGAGGCGCTACACGGCGGCCGTATGGGGCGGCATTTTCTATCTGCTCGCGGGGGTGTTCGGCGCGACGATCGCCGCGCTGTTCGCGGCGTTTCCGAAGGAACTGGTCGTCTCCGTCGCGGCGCTCGCACTATTTGGCTCGATCATGAGCGGCCTCGCCAATGCGATGCAGGATACGCGGCAGCGCGAGGCGGCGCTCGTTACGTTCATGGTGACCGCCTCGGGGCTCACGCTGCTGTCGATCGGCTCGGCATTCTGGGGGCTCGTCGCCGGCGTGATCACGCAAGTCGTGCTGAACGCGCGGCGCGTGTGAACGAATCGCCATGCCCGGCTGTCCGTACCCGGTGTTCATGCCGTCGTCGGCGATCCGCCATAGAATAGATGTATCCGGCAGCGTTTCCCGGCGCCATCGCGGGACGCGCTGCGGCTTGACCCGCGGCCGCCGGCGCCGGCTGATTGCTCTGTTTCGTCCAGCCGGCGCGGCGGCGTCCTCATTTCTCCTGAACCACGGCGCACACGCGCCCTGAAGGCCCGAACATGACAACCGCACTCGACCAACTCAAGCAATACACCACCGTGGTGGCCGACACTGGCGACTTCCAGCAGCTCGCGCAGTACAAGCCGCGCGATGCGACCACCAATCCGTCGCTGATTCTGAAGGCCGTGCAGAAAGACGACTACCGGCCGCTGCTCGAAAAGACCGTGAAGGCGCATGCGTCGAAACCGGTCGGTGCGATCATCGACCAGTTGCTGATCGCGTTCGGCACCGAAATCCTGAAGATCATCCCCGGGCGGGTGTCGACCGAAGTCGACGCGCGCCTGTCGTTCGACATCGAAGGCTCGATCAAGAAAGCCCATGAGCTGATCGCGCTGTACAAGGAGCACGGCGTCGAACGCGACCGCGTGCTGATAAAGCTCGCGTCGACGTGGGAAGGCGTGCGCGCGGCCGAGGTGCTGCAGAAGGAAGGCATCAGTTGCAACATGACGCTGCTGTTCTCGCTCCCGCAGGCGGCGGCCTGTGCAGAAGCTGGCGCGCAGCTGATCTCGCCGTTCGTCGGCCGCATCTACGACTGGTACAAGAAGAGCGCCGGCAGCGCGTGGGACGAAGCGAAAGACGGCGGCGCCAACGACCCGGGCGTCAAGTCGGTGCGCCGCATCTATGGGTATTACAAAAAGTTCGGCTACAAAACCGAAGTGATGGGCGCGAGCTTCCGCACAACCTCGCAGATCCTGGAACTGGCCGGCTGCGATCTGCTGACGATCAGCCCCGACCTGCTGCAAAAGCTGCACGACAGCACCGACAAGATCGAGCGCAAGCTGTCGCCGGAGGCGTCGCAGGACGCGGACATCGAGCGCGTGCCGGTCGACGAAAAGTCGTTCCGCTTCCTCGTCAACGACGACGCGATGGCGACCGAGAAGCTCGCCGAAGGCATCCGTACGTTCGCCGCGGACGCAATCAAGCTGGAAAAACTGATCGATACGCTGCGCTGAGGTGCCGCGGGCAGCGGACGTGGCTGGCTGCGTGACGCTCACGTTCACGCTCGCCGCGCTGCGCCCGCTCCGCTCGAAAGCGATCCATGACGAGCGGCGCCGAATCTCACGGTTCGGCGCCGCTCCTCGTTTACGCTGCGACTACAATCGACTGCACGCCCCTCCCCGCCTGAGCTGGCGAGGAACGAGGGCGCCCGCCCAACGCCTGACCAGGGAGACGATCATGTATGTTCAGCCCTACGTGTTCTTCAACGGCCGTTGCCAGGAAGCGCTCGACTACTACACCGACAAACTCGGCGCCCAGGTAACCTTCAAGATGCTGTTCAAGGACGCGCCACCCGACGCGCAAAACCCGCCACGCCCCGAACTCGCCGACAAGATCATGCACGCGAACGTGCAGCTGGGCTCGAGCACGTGGATGGCTTCCGATGGCAACTGCGATCCGGCGGCCGGCCCGTTCAATGGCTTCAGCCTGTCGCTGACCGTCGAAGACAGCGCGTCGGCGGAAAAATGCTTCAACGCGCTCGCCGATGGCGGCCAGGTCGTGATGCCGTTCCAGCCAACGTTCTGGAGCAAGGGCTTCGGAATGGTGGTGGACCGCTTCGGCATGATGTGGATGGTCACGCTGCCGCCGCAGGTTTGAGGCTTAGCGGCCGAGCCTTTGGGTTCGGCCATTCGACCACCTACCCGCCACGCGTCACCCGCTCGTGCCGCTCGATGTTCCAGTTCGGCTCGGTCTCCAGCAATAGCGCGCGCAGCCGGTCCACCTGCTCCGCGAGCCGCTGACCGAGCCAGTACGGCCCTTGCCAGTCCGGCGGCAACGCGGTGGCCACGTCGCCATGCCCCTTGTCGAGCGGCGCCGCGGCCGGAATGCCGAAGCGCGACGGACGGCCGAAACGCAGCCCGCGCGCGGTGGACAACAGGATCGCGCGCACGGCGCGCACCTCGGCGCCGCATTGCGCTGCATAGGCGCTGCGCGCGGCGGCGGTGGCGTTCATCAGCGGCCCGGTGGCCAGCAGTTCGAGCGAGCTGAGCACCGAGCGATGCAGCCGCTGGATCTCCTCGAGCCGCGTCTGCGGCACGTCGATTTCCTTGGCGACCGACGGCATCAGCGAACGCAGTTGCACGAGCCGCTTGTTGATCCGCAGGAAGCGCTTGACCTGCTCCTCCTCGGTGATCGTCTCGCCGTCGAGCAGCCGCGCGTAGATGCCCGCGCATTCGCGCAGATTGGCGGCGAGCCCGTAGCGCCACGAATACGTCGCGTGCAGTGGAAACGCGAACGAAAACGCCAGCGCGATCACGATGCCGATCAGCACGTTCAACGTGCGCCACAGGCCGACGTCGATCAGGTTGTCGCCGTGGCCCGCGACGATGCACATCGTGATCGCGGTCAGAAGCCCGATATAGCCGGACGAGCCGATCGCGAACCACGCGCAGATCGACGCGATGATCGCCTCCAGCACATAGGTGAGCGGCAGAGAGCCGATGAAGTTCTGCTGCACGATCAGCAACAGGCCGATCGACGCGCCGAGCAGCGTGCCGGCCGCGCGTTCGGCCGCTTTCTTGCGGATATTGCCGTGATGCTGCAAGCCGCCGATCACGACCAGCAGCGTCACCGACGACCAGATGCCGTGCGGGATATCGATGCCGGTCGTCGCCAGAATCGACACCAGCATCGCGAGGCCGACGCGCAGGCTATGCAGCACCTTCGCGTGGCGGTAGCGGTAATACGGCGACGTGACCGCGCGCACCATCCGGCTCAGCGCCGCGCGGCGGGAGATCACGGTGGGAGTATCGGCAGCAGCCATGGCGGCGCGCGGCGAACGCGTGAAAGGACGGTTCCGCTATCCTGCCCTGGAGTGCCCCGCAAACACAAACGCCCGCCAACTTGCGTCGGCGGGCGTTGCGTGTTTCGGAGCGTGAAGTCGCAGCCGGAATCAGCCTTCGACGATGTCCAGGTAGTCTTCCGGACGGGTGCGGTCCTCGGCGCGCTGCATGCCCACCGCGCGCACGATCAGGCTCACGACCACCGACACCACGAGGTTCACGATCAGCGACCACACCGCCGCATAGCCCGGAATCGCGATGCCGAACAGATGAATCGTGAAGATCGAGCTCGCGAGGTTCAACGAAATCGCCATCCACGTGCCGGTCGCGATACCTGCCGCCCAGCCGAGCAGCAGACCCCGATAGTCGAGCACACGCGTGTAGAGACCGAGCACGATGGCCGGCAGCGTCTGGATGATCCAGATCCCGCCGAGCAGCTGCAGCTGGATCGCGTACGTGAGCGGCAGACCGAGAATGAACGCGACCGCGCCGACCTTGACGATCAGCGACACCAGCTTCGCGACGTTGGTCTCCTGCTCGTGCGTCATGTTGCGGTTGATGAACTCCTTGTGCACGTTGCGCGTGTACAGGTTCGCCGCCGCGATCGACATGATCGCCGCCGGCACCAGCGCGCCGATACCGATCGCCGCGAACGCGACGCCGACGAACCACGACGGGAAGAAGTGCAGGAACAACGCCGGCACCGCGAAGTTCGGGCCGAAGGCCTTGAAGTACGGCGCGAACTCGGGCATGTCCTTCACGCCGGCCGCGAGCGCCATGAAGCCGAGCAGCGCGAGCAGGCCGAGCACCAGCGAATACGCCGGCAGCAAGGCCATATTGCGGCGGATCGTGTTGCCCGACTTCGAAGACAGCACCGCGGTGATCGAGTGCGGATACAGGAACAGCGCAAGCGCCGAACCCACGGCGAGCGTCGCGTACGCGCTATAGCCGTTCAGGCTCGACACGTCCGGCGACTTCAGCAGCAGCTTGGCCGGCGGGACCGCGCCGAAGATATGGCCGAAGCCGCCCAGCTGCGGCGGAATCACGATGATCGCGGCGAAGATCGTCACGTAGATCAGGATGTCCTTGACCACCGCGATCATCGCCGGCGCGCGCAGGCCCGACGTGTACGTGTAGGCCGCGAGGATCGCGAACGCGATGATCAGCGGCAGATCCCCGACGAAGCCGGTGGTGTCGAAACCGAGCGCGCCGATCACCACTTCGATACCGACCAGTTGCAGCGCGATGTACGGCATCGTCGCGACGATGCCGGTCACGGCGACAGCGAGCGCGAGCATTCGGCTGCCGTAGCGGGCCGACACGAAGTCCGCCGAGGTCACGTAGCCGTGGCGCTTCGCGATGCTCCACAGCTTCGGGAACACGACGAAGGCGAACGGATAGATCAGGATCGTGTACGGCAGCGCGAAGAAGCCGGTTGCGCCCGCGCCGAACACGAGCGCCGGCACCGCGATGAAGGTGTAGGCGGTGTACAGGTCGCCGCCGAGCAGGAACCACGTGACGATCGTGCCGAAGCGCCGCCCGCCCAGACCCCACTCTTCCAGATGCGCGAGATCGCCGCGCCGCCAGTGTGCCGCGACGAAGCCAAGAATCGTGACGCCGATGAAAAACAGAACGAAGACAAAGGTTGCAATGGGGTTCATCGTTGTGCGCCCCCGTTCGGGCGACCCGTATAGCGGGACTTGGTCTTCACATAGACGAACGCGGTGATGACCGCGCTGATCAGCACCCACAGCAGCTGATACCAGTAGAAGAACGGGAAATCGAACAGCTGCGGCTCGATCCGGTTGTAGGACGGCACCCAGATCATCGCGATCCACGGTAGCAGCAATAGCCAGAGCCAGTGCTTGCTGGCTTTGTTCACGTCGGCGTCGTGAGCCATGACGTCTCCTGTTTTTCCTATTTTGAATTTATCTGCCCGTGGTCGACGGGAGGAGGAACTCAGCGGGTGGTCGTCCCGCGGTCCGCCACGGGCTCCCCGAAAGCCTCGCAAGAGTATAGGAGTGGCGAACGCCCGGTCAAGCCGGGGCGACCCCGAGGCACATTGGCGTCCAACGATGCAGACTGGATCACGCTGCAGCATCGACGTGAAAAAAATACCGGAAGCAAAACGGCCGTGCCGACTGATACGCCGGCACGGCCGCCTCATTCTTCGCGCGCTGATCGGAATTCAGCGCTCAGATGGCAAACGATGCGCCCGTCTGACCCGTCGATTCGCGCAGGCCCTTGATCCACTTGCGCGCCGGCAAGCCGAGCTCGGCTTCGATCAGCTTCGCGCGCGCGTCGAGCGCGGCGAACGGCACGTCGAGCGCGGGGCCCGAGAACGCGATCGCGATGCGGTTGCCGTCGTGCACTTCGGGCAGCGCGACGACGCGACCGTCGAAGGCTTCGTTCAGGCGCTTCATGTTGCGCACGAAGCTCGGATGATCGCCGAACAGATTCACCGTGACGATGCCCGCGTCGGTCAGACATGCGCGCGCCGCCCGGTAAAAGCCGACGCTGTCGAGCACCGGGCCGCGCGCGGTCGCGTCGTAGACGTCGATCTGCAGCGCGCCGATGGTGCCGTGGTTCGCGCTCTCGTTGACGAAGTCCCATGCGTCGGTTTCGTGCACCGTCAGACGCGCATCGTCGGGCGGCAGTTCGAACATCGTGCGCGCGGCAACCACGACCGCCGGATTCAGTTCGACGGCCTCGACCTTTGCGCTCTTCAGGAAGCGGTGCGCGAACTTGGTCAGCGCCGCCGCGCCGAGCCCCAGCTGCACGATGCGCTTCGGCGTTTCGAGAAACAGCAGCCAGGCCATCATCTGCTGCGCGTATTCGAGTTCGATGTGATCGGGCTTGCGCAGACGCATCGCGCCTTGCACCCATTCCGTGCCGAAATGCAGGTAGCGCACGCCGCCCTCTTCGGAGAACGTCACCGGCGCAAAGCGCGGCTTGCGCGGCGTTTCGATTTGCTGCGCGTCATGAAGCTCGTGGTCGACGGCGCGGTTCGCGTTGCGTGCGGTTTTTGGCGCCTGTCTGGGCGCGATTTTCTGCTTGCCGCCGATGGCTTCGGCGTCCCGGTTACGGAAAGCGCGCGCCTCGGCCGAAGCGCGCTTGATCAGTTTCGTCATGTGTGGATGTCGCGCCGCGGGCGCATGATTTTTGGTCGACCGAGAGCATAGCATTCGCGGCGCGCACGATTACGCAGAGCCGCCCGCCGGCGGCCCGTGTGCACATCACCTCACTTCAGACCCAGCACGTCACTCGACGCGTACCGCCTTGAGCGCCTCGTTCAGCGTGCGGCTCGGCCGCATCACCTCTTCGAGCTTGTTCAGGTCCGGCTTGTAATAGCCGCCGATGTCCGCCGGCGCGCCCTGCACCGACGCGAGCTCCGCCACGATCACCTGCTCGTTGGCGGTCAGCTGCGTCGCGAGCGGCGCGAACTGCACGGCCAGCGCGGCATCGTCCGTTTGCGCGGCCAGCTCCTGCGCCCAGTACATCGCCAGATAGAACTGGCTGCCGCGATTGTCGAGCTCGCCCGTCTTCGGGCTCGGGCTGCGGTTATTGTCGAGCAGCTTGCCGGTTGCGGTGTCGAGCGTCTTCGCGAGGATCTTCGCCCGGTTGTTGCCGGTCTTGATGCCCAGCTCTTCGAGCGATACCGCGAGCGCGAGGAATTCGCCGAGCGAGTCCCAGCGCAGGTGGTTCTCTTCGACGAGCTGCTTCACGTGCTTCGGCGCCGAACCGCCCGCGCCGGTCTCGTACATGCCGCCGCCCGCCATCAACGGCACGATCGACAGCATCTTCGCGCTCGTGCCCAGCTCCATGATCGGGAACAGGTCGGTCAGATAATCGCGCAGGATGTTGCCGGTGACCGAGATCGTATCGAGCCCGCGCACGACGCGCTCCAGCGTGTAACGCATCGCGCGCACCTGCGACATGATCTGGATGTCGAGGCCGGTGGTGTCGTAATCCTTGAGGTAGGCCTCGACCTTCTTGATCAGTTCCGCCTCGTGCGGGCGATACGGATCGAGCCAGAACACCGCGGGCGTGCGCGAATTGCGCACGCGCGTGACCGCGAGTTTGACCCAGTC
Source organism: Paraburkholderia sp. BR10923 (assembly GCF_040948765.1). Classification (NCBI taxonomy): domain Bacteria; kingdom Pseudomonadati; phylum Pseudomonadota; class Betaproteobacteria; order Burkholderiales; family Burkholderiaceae; genus Paraburkholderia; species Paraburkholderia sp. BR10923. The sequence goes on from NZ_JBFPKO010000024.1 coordinate 44,830, forward strand.
GCGGATCGCCGCATCTTTCACCTCGCACATGCGCCAGATGTCGCCCTGCTCGACGTTCTGCGTAAGCAGCACCTCGCCGCTCGTGAGATCGACGATGCGCGCCTCGCCGTCTTCCGGCACTTCGAAGGTCTTGTCGTGCGAGCCGTATTCTTCCGCCTTCTGCGCCATCAGGCCGACGTTCGGCACGGTGCCCATCGTGACCGGATCGAACGCGCCGTTGGTCTTGCAGAAGTTGATGATCTCCTGGTAGATGCGCGCGAACGTGCTCTCCGGGATCACCGCCTTGGTGTCTTTCGGACGACCGTCGGCGCCCCACATCTTGCCGCCGGCGCGAATCATCGCCGGCATCGACGCATCGACGATCACGTCGTTCGGCGCGTGCAGGTTCGAGATGCCCTTCGCCGAATCGACCATCGCCAGTTCCGGACGATGCTCGTGGCACGCGTGCAGGTCGCGGATCACTTCCTCGCGCTGCGATTCCGGCAACGCCTCGATCTTCTCGTACAGATTGACGAGGCCGTTGTTGACGTTCACGCCGAGCTCGTCGAACAGCTTGCCGTGCTTCGCGAACGCGTCCTTGTAGAACACCTTCACCGCGTGGCCGAAGACGATCGGATGCGAGATCTTCATCATCGTCGCCTTCACGTGCAGCGACAGCATCATGCCGGTCTTGCGCGCGTCTTCCATCTGGTCTTCATAGAACGCGAGCAGCGCCTTTTTGCTCATGAACATGCTGTCGATGATCTCGCCGGCCTCTAGCGCGACCTTCGGTTTCAGCACGATCGTCTTGCCGTTTTTCGTGACGAGTTCCATCTTCACGTCGCGCGCGCGATCGAGCGTCATCGATTTTTCGCCGTGATAGAAGTCGCCATGTCGCATGGTGGCGACGTGCGTGCGCGACGCCATGCTCCATTCGGTCATGCTGTGCGGATGCTTGCGCGCGTAGTTCTTCACCGCGGCCGGCGCGCGACGGTCCGAGTTGCCCTCGCGCAGCACCGGATTGACCGCGCTGCCGAGACACTTCGAGTAGCGCTGACGGATCGCCTTCTCTGCGTCGGTCTTCGGATCTTCGGGATAGTCGGGCACCTTATAGCCCTTCGCCTGCAGCTCCTTGATCGCGCTCGTCAGTTGCGGCACCGATGCGCTGATGTTGGGCAGCTTGATGATGTTGGTGTCGGGCAACGAGGTCAGGCGACCCAGTTCAGCGAGGTTGTCGGGCACCCGCTGCGCTTCGGTCAGAAATTCGGGGAACTCACCGAGGATGCGGCCCGCGACCGAGATGTCGCTGGTCTCGACCTCGATGCCGGCCGGCCTCGTGAAGGTCCGGATGATCGGCAGGAACGCCGCTGTCGCGAGCAGCGGGGCCTCGTCGGTGAGGGTGTAGATGATGGTCGGTTGCTGGGTCGTCATTGCTAGGCTCTGGGCGGGCGGTTGAGAGGCATCTCGCGCGTGATACCGGCAGGATGCGCAAGCGTCGATCAGGAAAACGACAACACGAGGACACAAACGCTGTGCGCGGCGGATGGCGATGCGGGGCCCTGGAACGCCAAAGCGGAACGATTAAGCGAACACGGCGGACTGCGTCGCGCAGCGGGTCGCACGTGTGGATTCTGCCTCATTTTTGGGCTGCGGGGAGAATCGGAACGTGAACGACCGGAAAGCCACTAGCCCTCACCTCAGTAGCATTTGCGACTGAACATCGACGCGCAACGGAGCACGCATGGATTAGGCGGTGCCATCTGTCCGGCTTTCCGAATCAGGCCGCACCCTATATGGCGCCCCGTCTCACTAGCCAACAAGAACCCCGCGGATACGGGGGGGCAAACGATGCAAAAGCGCGCTCGTAGGCGGCGATCGCGACTTGGCTATTCACTCAACAGCCGCTTCAATTCCCCAAGAAATGATGCGGTCGTGTGTCCCCATGGGACAGGAGAGAACTCGTGCCCGTACATCTGATCGAACGCGACATCGAGATCATGCTGGTGTTCTTTCTCGAATCTTTCTATCTCTGCGAGCATTGATTGATGGTCAGCCACCGGGCTATCCCTTTTGTAACAGGCAACAATATCGGGAATGGTCTCACCCCATATGTCGAAATCCTGGTTCAAGTAAACGCCGAACAATTGATTCAGTTCGGGGTATGAAGTTTCTCTCATTGCTAGAACTCAGTATAGGTAGGCCGTGAGAACATAGTATGGCATTCCGTTGTACGTTTCGTATTTAAGAACGAGGTGTACAACGCTCATGCCCGTTAAGCTATCTGTTTTCCTGGATATTCCATAGCCGACGGTCCTCCCTACGTCCTTTTCCAATTCGAGCGGCTTGGCTCGCCTCGAAGATTGCGCCCATGTTTTGATCCGAAGTGCGTCAACCCGCATCACCTCCGAGATCGCCCATTCCGCAGACTCGATATTCGTGAACGACGAAACCGTTTGCCGCTTTGGTTCGCGAGTTAATCGCTCGCGCAACTGTGCTTCAGTGCGGCCCACATGTTTCTCGACTGTGTGGCCTCCGATCCGACTGCCCAGCTTCGCTTCGTGCTTCATCAGGTCAATCCGGCCCATCACGATCCGCGAAGCCCGCGCGGCCTTGACCGAACCAGCAAAGCCAAACGGCACGGCGATATCAAGCGACAAGCCAATACTGCTCGCCATGCCAGGACTAGCTTTCATCGCCTCGGCCAGCTTCGTCGTACCCTGCTGGGTCAGCGTAGCCGTATCCCGCCCCGTCCAGACCTGACGCAGACCGGCCGCCGCCGTATCAGAACCATGCGCGCCGAACACGACACACCCGGCTTTGCTCGCCATCGTCGGCTCCGGCAGAACGCATAGTGCGGCCGCTCCGACCATTTCCAGGACGCCACCGACAACCTGCAAGCCGCCCCATAGCCGATTGGAAAGCATTTCGGTCTGGTTAATCGATTGACGGGCCAAGACGGCCACGAGTTGCGGGGCGCTCAGTACAACGCGAAAATCGTCTGACTCATTCGCCTGTGACATGCAAAAAATCCTCTCTGTTCGTTTCGCGACTTTGAGGCTATCAGGCGACTTCACAGGTCGGCTATGGGCGAAGGATGATTTGTACGTCCGCCGGACGGACGGCGCTGTGGGCCGCCAGTACTCAGTAGTCCAAGACGCTATTGACATGCAACAGGATGCCGAACGATATCGTTACATCGTATTTCGGAGAAACCGCTACAGAGATTGTCTCGTGCTACAAGAGAGATGACTCTCACAGACAGCAGGGTTTGATTCGTGAGAGAGACTCGTTCAGGAAATAGCATGATCTGGACACCGCATTTAAACAGTTCTGGCGGGGGTTCCGTCTCGAGGGGTGGGGCTAGACGACCGCCTCTTTCCTTGACGAGATACAGCGTCTTCTGAGCGAGCAATCCCACAGCGTCGCACGAGGGTCGCTAGCGAGCGAGCAGGCAATTGCCCAGGACGGTTAATATGAAGGCCATCTGACATCGATTTTCCCGCAGCCCCGCCAAACAAGCCCGAGAGTATGATGGACGGCGACATCAGCCAACTCCAATCCGACTGGATTTCCCGTTCGGAGCCCACCAACGGAGTCGAACGCATCGAGGCCTTTTTCCACGGCAATGCGTACTCCCTGCATCGGCACGACACCTACGCGATCGGCCTGACGCTCGCCGGCGTTCAATGCTTTCACTACCGGCGCGGCTTGCGCACCAGTCTGCCCGGCCAGACGATGGTGCTGCATCCCGACGAAGCGCACGATGGTCAGGCCGGTACGCAGGAGGGATTCCGTTATCAGATGATTTACGTGCACCCGGCCGCCATCCAGGAGGTCCTCGGAGGCCGGCCGCTGCCATTCGTCGAAGGCGGGGTCACGAACGATCCACGGCTGTTCGAAGCGACGAAGACAGCGTTGCGCCAGATGCGCGGCGACGCGGAGCCGCTCGAGCGCGACGACGCGCTCGCCGGCCTCGCGCTCGCGCTGGATAGTGTATCGGGTACCCGAGCTGCGCGCAGGTCCGCGGATTTCGCGGCAGCGCAGCGGGCACGGGAATATCTGCACGCATCGAGCAGCCGCGTCGTCACGCTGGATGAACTTGCCGCCGTCAGCGGACAGGATCGCTGGAGCCTGTCGCGCGATTTCCGAACCTTTTACGGCACCAGCCCCTATCACTACCTGGTCATGCGCCGGCTCGAAGCGGCGCGCGCGATGATGCTGCGCGGCGTTTCCCTCGTGGACACGGCGGCAGCGGCCGGCTTCGCCGACCAGAGCCATATGACCCGGCATTTTCGCCACGCATACGGGATCCCGCCCGCGCGTTGGCTCGCGATGACGAGCGATCGGCGCGCCGGCTAGCGCAGGCTTGCACGATCGTTCAAGACACCCGCCGGCGGCCGGCCTAAGCTCTGTTCCAGCTATCACCCTAACGGAGCCACCATGCACAGCGATTCCCAGCCAGGACCCGAGCAACGCGGCCAGTACCAGACGATCAATCTGCTCGACAAGATCCGTCAGATCGACGACCACTGGCAGCCGCGCGTCGTTGCCGAAATGAACGACTATCAGTTCAAGGTCGTGAAGATCGCCGGTGAATTCGTCTGGCACCGGCATGCCGACACCGACGAAACTTTCATCGTTCTCGAAGGGCGCTTGCGCATCGACTTCCGCGATCGCTCGATCGAACTGCTCGCCGGAGAAATGGCGGTGGTTCCAAAGGGAGTCGAGCACAAGCCGTATGCCGGCTCCGAAGTGAAGCTGCTGCTGATCGAACCGCGCGGCGTCGTCAACACCGGCGATACGACCAACGAAAGAACGGCCGAAAACGACGTATGGATCTGAGAACCGCCATGCAAACGCCGCTGCCGGTTGTTCGCGAAGCCGTTTTCCCCGCCGATACGCGCAAGCTCGTCGCGGTGATCCGAGAGTATGTCCAGTGGCTGGATCTGGATCTGTCGTACCGTGGATTCGATGCCGAAATGGACGCGTTCGAAGCGGTTTACACGTTGCCATCCGGCATGTTCTTCGTCGCCGATGCCGGCGGCGAACTCGCCGGTTGCGCGGGGCTACTGCGCCATAGTGCGGGGACCGCCGAAATCAAGCGCCTGTTCGTTCGCGACGCATTCAGAGGGATGCGTCTCGGCGAAACGCTGGTGACGTCGGTGATCGGGAAAGCAAAATCGTTGGGCTTCTCGAAGCTGGTCCTCGACTCGGTGCCGAAAACCGCTTTCGCGCAGCGCATCTACGAGCGATTAGGGTTCGTGGAAATCGCGCCTTACTACGCAAATCCGGTCGAGGGCACGAGGTTTCTTGCACTCGAGCTTTGACGGCGCGGCATCGCTCGTCTTCGGACCCTCCTCCATAGCACGCGGGTTGCATATACATCTATTGCTACAGCGCGCGCCTCGATTCCTCCTTCGAATTTTCGTTTCACGCGAAACCCCCGCCTATATGAGGGCACGCCGCCTATCGTCAGCGAAAACCCTACTTCCGCCATCATCTTCAATTCTCTATCTTGTCTATACAACTGAGCTGAAGCTCGAAGCCAGGCACTTCAACTTCGACGTATACGTCAGCTGACAGGCAATGGCGCGGGAACCCCCGCGCCCGCACGGCGGCCGGCAACATTCACACCATCATGCAAACACAAACCCATCCGTTGATTTCCCCGTCGCTCGGCACCGAGCGGTACCTGACGAGCTTCCACTACGGCCCGACGGGCGGACAGAAGATCTACATCCAGTCGTCGCTGCATGCCGACGAGCTGCCGGGGATGCTGGTCGCATGGGAACTGCGCCAACGCGTCGCCGCCCTCGAGACGGCGGGCAGGTTGCGCGGCGAAATCGTCATCGTGCCGGTACCCAATCCGATCGGCCTCAACCAGCGGGTGCTCGGGCACATGGTTGGCCGCTTCGAAAGCGGCACCGCGGCGAACTTCAATCGCAACTTCCACAATCTGGCCGAGCTCGTGATGCCGCGCATCGAGCCTCACCTGACCGGCGACGCGCAACGGAACCTGCGCGCCGTGCGCGCCGCAATGCGCGAGGCGCTCGCCGAGCAAACGCCGACCACCGAGCTCGAATCGCAGCGCCTCGCGCTGCAGCGCCTGTCATACGATGCCGACGTCGTGCTCGACCTGCACTGCGACTTCGAAGCGGCGATGCATCTGTTCACGAACCCCGACACGTGGCCCGACGTCGAGCCACTCGCGCGCTATCTCGACGCGAAGACTTCGCTGCTCGCGCTCAATTCGATTGGCAATCCGTTCGACGAGATTCACAGCTTCAGCTGGTCCGAGCTGCGTGCCCGCTACGGCGAGCGCTATCCGATTCCGAATGGCTCGATCTCGGTAACTATCGAGCTGCGCGGCCAGGCGGACGTGAGCTACGCGTTCGCCGAGCGCGACGCGAATGCGATCGTCGAATACCTGACGTTTCGCGGCGTCATCGACGGCACACCCGCGCCGTTGCCGGAGCTCGCGTTCCAGGCCACGCCTTTCTCCGGCAGCGAGCCGCTCGTCGCACCGATCTCCGGCGTGCTCGTGTTCCGCGCGCCGCTCGGTGTCTGGGTCGATCCCGGCGAGGCGATCGCCGACATCGTCGATCCGCTGACCGGCCGCGTCGTCACGATCACGAACTCCGTCGCCGGCGTGCTATATGCGCGGCAACGCGCGCGCTTCGCCACCGCGGGGCTGGAGGTCGCGTGTGTCGCTGGAGCCGAGCCTATTCGCAGCGGCTCGCTGCTGCCGAACTAAATACCCTTCCTCCGAATTTCGTCAGGAAAGAATCTGCCGCCAACACGAGAGCTTCTGTTCGAACGACAGCGTCGCATTCGCCGGGCTCGACGACGGCAACACGAGCGTTCGATAGCCTGCCGCACCGATGACCGGCGCGAACCGCCCCGCCGTCTTACCGTTGAAGCAAACCTTGTTAAGCAACGGCGCGTGCTCGTGCAACGACTTGAAGTCGTTCGGCTGCGCATGGCGGATCGCCGAGTCGAGACTGCCTTGACGATGGCATGCATCAAGCACATCCCAGATGCCGATCCGATGCGCGAGCACGCGTGCGAGGCGCTCTTCATACGGCAACCCGTGCAGCGCGGGTTCGCCGAGCACCGTGCCGAGCAGGCGCCAGAACTGGTTGCGCGGATGCGCGTAATACTGCGCCGCGGCCAGTGACGCTTCGCCGGGAAAACTGCCGAGTATCAGCGTGTGCGTGTCGGCCGCGACGACCGGCGGAAAGCCGCGCAACATCAGCGGCTCCGATCGTCCGACGTGCGCGGCGCGGCATGCGCGCGCGACGTGGTGTGATCGAGCGGACGGCCGTGGTCGCGTATCCGCTCGTGCGCGACATGCGCGCCTGGAACGCGCTCGGTCGCGGCGCCCGGGCGCCCCGCCTGCTCGAACCAGGCCAGATGCTCCCACAATGCCGGCAGCATGCATTCGGTCACCATCAAAGGCGCGCCGTGGCGCTCGAACACCGAGCGCCGTGCGACCAGCGCATGCGGCTCATCCACGACGCCACCGCCGATCTCACGCGCGGCCAGCCGATACAACGGATGCCGCTTCCCCACCCTGCGGCTCACCAGCGACGAACGCGCGACGCTGCTATCGCTGTACAGCAACTCGGCGAGCGGCCGCGTGCGCAGCCGCCGCGTCGCCTGCCAGATGCCGACGCTCGCGGCGCGTGGCGTCACGCTATGCGCGGCGACGAACGGCACACCATCGACAGACAGCACCACTTCGCGCACCCACACGGGCGCGCGCGGCGTGAGTCCGAGCGCGGCGGCTTCGTCGGGCCACGGCAGCGCGACCGCTTCGCGCGTCACCCGCACCGCGACCGCGCCGAGCGCGCGCAGATGCGCAGTCAGCGAACCGCCCCGGGTCAGCCAGTCTTTCTGGGCAGCGCTGAAAGTGGGCAAAGGCGCGACGCGCCAGTGGGGGTCGGCGGGATCGAAACGGATAGGCATGGTGTCGGATTATAGCGGCGCGCTCCGACGGCAATTTTTCGCAGCGACGCTTGCGCTTATCGCGCGCCGCTCCAGGCAAGCAGCCGGCGCGAACCGACGGGCAAAAAAAAATGCGCTGCCGAAGCAGCGCATTGCCGAACCACCACAGAGCGTCAATCCAATAACAACGCCATCAACGCTCCCGGTTCGCCTTCACTGAAACTCAACCCGCGCGCGACAGCAGCAACGCATTGGTCCGCTTCACGAAGCTCGCCGGATCTTCCAGCGCGCCGCCTTCGGCGAGCAGTGCCTGATCGAACAGCAGATGGCACCAGTCGTCGAAATTCGCGCTATCGGCATGCAGACCCTTGACGAGCGCGTGCTCCGGATTCACTTCGAGAATCGGATGGAACTCCGGCGCCTGCTGGCCCGCGGCCTTCAGCATGCGCTGCAGGTAGCCGCTCATTTCGCCGTCGTCGGCAACGAGGCACGACGGCGAGTCGGTCAGGCGGAAGGTCAGACGCACGTCCTTCGCCTTGTCCTTCAGCGCTTCCTTCATCTTCTCGACGAGCGGCTTGAACTCTTCGCCGATTTTCTCCTGCGCCTGCTTTTCCTCGTCGTTCAGTGCGCCAAGATCGAGATCGCCGCGCGCGACGCTTTGCAGCGGCTTGCCGTCGAATTCGTTGAGGAACGACAGCATCCATTCATCGACGCGATCGGTCAGCAGCAGCACTTCGACGCCCTTCTTGCGGAACACTTCGAGATGCGGGCTGTTCGACGCGGCTTGCCACGTGTCGGCGGTTACGTAGTAAATCTTCGTCTGCTCGGGCTTCATGCGAGCGACGTAGTCGGCCAGCGACACGGTCTGCTCGGCCGTGCCCGTATGCGTCGTCGCAAAGCGCAGGAGCTTCGCGATGCGCTCGCGATTGGCGAAGTCCTCGCCGATGCCTTCCTTCAGCACCTGGCCGAATTCCTTCCAGAAGCTGGCATACTTTTCCTTGTCGGCGGCTTCGTCCGAATTCGCCAGTTCTTCGAGCATCGACAGCGCGCGCTTCGTCACGCCTTCGCGGATCGCCTTCACGTCGCGGCTTTCCTGCAGGATTTCGCGCGACACGTTGAGCGGCAGATCGGCCGAATCGACCACACCCTTCACGAAACGCAGGTAGGTGGGCAGCAATTGCTCGGCGTCGTCCATGATGAACACGCGCTTCACGTACAGCTTCAGCCCGCCGCGCTGCTCGCGGTTCCACAGATCGAACGGCGCGTGCGCCGGCACGTACAGCAGTTGGGTGTATTCGCTGCGGCCTTCGACGCGGTTATGCGTCCACGTCAGCGGGTCCTGATGATCGTGCGAGATATGCTGGTAGAACTGCTTGTATTGATCTTCGGTGATGTCGTTCTTCGAACGGGTCCACAGCGCGCTCGCCTGGTTGACGGTCTCGTCCTCGTCCTTCGTGACCATCTCGCTCTTTTCCGCGTCCCACTCTTCCTTCTGCATCAGGATCGGCAGCGCGACATGGTCCGAGTACTTCTGAATGATCGACTTCAGCCGATACGACGACAGCAGTTCGTCCTCATCGGCACGCAGATGCAGCGTGATGGTCGTGCCGCGCGCGGCGCGCTCGATGGTCTCCACCGCGAAATCGCCCTCGCCCGCGCTGACCCAGCGCACGCCTTCGGCGGCCGGCAAGCCGCCGCGGCGCGTCTCGACGGTGATCTTGTCGGCGACGATGAAGCCCGAGTAGAAGCCCACGCCGAACTGGCCGATCAGCGCCGCGTCCTTCTGCTGGTCGCCCGACAGCTTGCCGAAGAATTCCTTGGTGCCCGAACGCGCGATCGTGCCGAGGTGGGCGATCGTTTCGTCGCGGCTCATGCCGATGCCGTTGTCGTCGACCGTGACGGTGCGCGCGGCCTTGTCGTACGACACGCGAATCCGCAGATTCGGATCGTTTTCGTACAGCGCGCTGTTTTCGATCGCCTCGAAGCGCAGCTTGTCGGCCGCGTCGGACGCGTTCGAGATCAGCTCGCGCAGAAAGATTTCCTTGTTGCTGTACAGCGAATGGATCATCAGTTGCAGAAGTTGTTTCACTTCTGCCTGAAAGCTCATGGTTTCTTGTGCCATGGTCGGACTTCCTCTCTGTTGCGAATGGGGGGATGGGCGGCGGCGCAACCTGTCAAGGCCAGCCGGGCCGGAGCGCCGGACCGCCGGATCGTCCGCGCAATTGGGGACGATCCGGCGCGGTTTCAAGAGGCGCGGCGCGCGACGCCGTCGAGATAACGGCTCAGAAACGCCGGCAGCTCGGGATCGCCGCAATTGGCGATATTGAAGCGCATCCACGTGCTCGGCGACTGCTGCGGCGAAAACAGGCCGCCCGGCGTGAGCAGGAAGCCAGCTTCGTGACCGGCCGCGGCGAGCGCGCCCGCATCGACGCCGGTGTCGGCCCACAGGAACATGCCTGCCGTCGGCGTCAGGAACAGCTTCATGCCGGCCTTCTCGATCATCCGCACGGCCTTCTCGCGCACGCCGTCGAGCCGCGCGCGAATCCGCTCGACGTGCCGCCGGTAGTGGCCCTCGGTCAGGATCTTGTAGATCACGCGCTCGTTGAGTTCGGGGCTCGTCATGCCGACCAGCATCTTCTGATTGCTGACCACCATAGCGACTTCCGGCGCGCACGCGATGAAACCGACGCGCAGATTCGGCGCGAGCGTCTTCGAAAAGCTGCCGAGGTAGATCACGCGCTTCAACTGATCGAGGCTCGCGAGCCGCGTGCCCGGGTAGCCGGGCGGGCACAGGTCGCCGTAGATATCGTCCTCGACGACGATGAAGTCGTACGCCTCGGCAAGCCGCAGGATGCGGAACGCCTGCGCGGCGGTCAGCGAGGTGCCGGTCGGGTTTTGCAGCACCGAGTTGATCACCAGCATTTTGGGGCGCCATTCCTGAACCAGCGCTTCGAGCGCGTCGAGATCGGGACCGTCCGGGGTGTACGGCATACCGACCAATCGGGCGCCCTGCGACGCGAAGCAGCCGAACATCTGGAACCACGCCGGATCGCCGACGATCACCGCGTCGCCCGGCCTCACGTAGATGCGCGAAATCAGGTCGATCGCCTGCGTGATGCCGGACACCATCACGATCTGCTCGGGCGACGCGCCGATCTCCAGCTCCTCGAGCCGCGTCTGCAACTGCTGGCGCAGCGGCAGGAAACCTTGCGCGGTGCCGATGCCTAGCATCTGCATGCCGCTTTGCCGGCCGAGCGTGCGCAGCGCGTTGGTGATCAGGTCGCCGTCGAGCCAGCGGGCCGGCAGATAGCCGAGCCCCGGACTGCGCTCGGGCCGCGCGCCCGTATGCAGCATGTTGCGCAGCAGCCAGACGACGTCGATATTGGCCGGCGCGGCCAGCGTCTCGGCGCGCGGGTGCAGTTCGGTGACCGTGGCTGCGCCGCCCTGGCGCTCGCGTACATAGAAGCCGGAGCCGCGCCGCGACTCCAGGAAACCCTGCGCGACGAGCCGCTCGTACGCTTCGACCACCGTGAAGCGCGACACGCCCTTGTCGAGCGCGAGCTTGCGGATAGACGGCATGCGCATGCCGGGGCGGAACACGCGCTCCTCGATGCGGCGCCGCGCCCACTGGACGAGCTGTTCGACCAGCGTCAGCGACGCGGTATCGTGCGGGGCGGGAATCTGGGCAAGCGGGACGGACATGACGGGCTCCAACTGTACCGAACAGTATCGAGTCGATTGTACCGTTACTGTGCAGGTCGCGGCCGTTACATTTGAATCCAGCGAAGGGTGGTCAGGGCATACGAAACCATTCGCATGGCCCGCCGATCCGGCAAACGGTTATGCTTACGGCCCCGGCAGCGCAGCCTTCAAGCGTGGCGCGCAACGGGCCCTTGCGCAGAACAGCGTTTTCCGTCCATCCGCCATGACAGCCCTGACAGCCCCATCGCTCATCAGTCTCGATCACCTCGTCGTCTCCGCGCGCACGCTGGATGAAGGCGTCCAGTACGTCGCCGATACCCTCGGCGTCGCCCCGGCCGGCGGCGGCGCGCATCCGCTGATGCGAACCCACAATCGCCTGCTCAGCGTGTGGGGCGGCGTCTACCTGGAAGTGATCGCGATCGATCCGCGCGCCGCGGCCGACATAACCGGTGGCACCGCGCCGCGCCCGCGCCTGTTCGCGCTCGACGACCCGGCGACGCAGGCGCGACTCGAAAACGGGCCGTATCTGTCGCATTGGGTCGCGCGCGTCGAGCGGCCGAAGCGTCTCGCGACGTGGCAGGCGCAGTATCCGCAGCGCATCGCGCCGGTCGTGCCGATGACGCGCGGCGATTTCACGTGGGGCCTGACGGTGCCCGACGACGGCTCGTTCCCCGCCTGGCAAGGCGCTGGCGACGGCGTGCTGCCGTCGCTGATCCAGTGGGACTCGACGCGGCATCCGTCGCAGTCGCTGGCACCGACGAACCTCGCGCTGAAAGCGCTGAAAGCCGTGCATCCGCGGCCGGAGCTGATTGGCGAGCAACTGCGCTGGCTCGGCGCCGCGCACCTGCTCGACGTCCAGCCGACCGACGGCGCCGCGGCGCTCGTCGCCGAATTTGAAACACCCGAGGGTCCGCGAACCCTCGGATAAGCAGCGCGCGATTGGGCAACCTCGGGCAACCCCGGGGCAACCCCGGGGCGCCCCCGGCGGCAATGCTTGCCGAGTCGCGCGATAATTGAAGTTTTGACCGGTTCCAGAAATACCAGCAGAGGAGATCATGGACCAAAGCGACCTGAAAGCCCCGACGTGGCAATTGTCCGAACGCGCGCGCAAGCTCACCAGTTCCGCGATTCGCGAAATCCTGAAGGTCACGGAACGGCCCGAAGTCATCTCCTTCGCCGGCGGCCTGCCCTCGCCGGCCACCTTCCCGGCCGAGCGCATGCGCGAGGCATCCGACCGCATCCTGCGCGACTCGCCCGCCGCTGCGCTGCAGTACAGCGCGACCGAAGGCTATCTGCCGCTGCGCGAATGGGTCGCGCAACGCTACTCGATCAACGGCGCGCAGATCCGCCCGTCGCAGGTGCTGATCACGACCGGCTCGCAACAGGCGCTCGACCTGCTCGGCAAGGTGCTGGTTTGCGCGGATAGCCCGGTGCTGGTCGAAACGCCGACCTACCTTGGCGCACTGCAATCGTTCTCGATGTACGAGCCGCACTACGTGCAGGTTCCGACCGACGAACAGGGCCTGATCCCGGAAGGCCTGACGCCGGAACTGATCAAAGGCGCGCGTCTCTTGTACACACAGCCGAATTTCCAGAATCCGACCGGCCGTCGTCTGCCGGTCGAACGCCGCCGCGCGCTCGCCGAGTTCGCGAAAAGCTCGCCGTTCCCGGTGATCGAGGACGACCCCTACGGCGCGCTCGACTACGCGGGCGAACCGCTGCCGACCATGCTGTCGATGGCGCCCGATCACATCGTCTATCTGGGCTCGTTCTCGAAGGTGCTCGCGCCGGGTCTGCGCGTCGGCTTCATCATCGCGCCCGAGGAACTGATCTTCAAACTCGTGCAGGCCAAGCAGGCCACCGACCTGCACACGCCGAGCTTCACGCAGCGCATCGTGCACGAAGTGGTCAAGGACGGCTTCCTCGACACGCACGTGCCGACGATCCGCGAGTTGTATCGCAACCAGTGCGACGCAATGCTCACCGCGCTGGAACGCTATATGCCCGAAGGCGTCAGCTGGAACCGTCCGGAAGGCGGCATGTTCATCTGGGTCAAGCTGCCGGCGGGCATCGACACGATGAAGCTGCTCGAAGAAGCGGTCGCGCAAAACGTCGCATTCGTGCCGGGCGCTCCGTTTTTCGCGAGCGAGGCGCAGCACAATACGCTGCGTCTGTCGTTCGTCACCGTGCCGCCCGCTAAAATCGACGAAGGCGTGGCGCGTCTCGGCGCACTCGTGCGCGCGAAAATTTAAAACGGCGTTAGCCGCACTGCCACCGGGGCGAAGTTTGCACGCGCGTTGCGTGCGGACTTCGCCCCGCCTGCATTCATGCAATCTCACCGTAACGAGGACACGACATGGCTCAATCGAATGTGTACGACAAGCTCAAGGAACTCGGCATCGAACTGCCGGCAGCGGGTGCGCCGGCAGCGGCCTATGTGATGAGCGCGCAAAGCGGCAACACGGTGTACCTGTCGGGTCACATCGCGAAGAAGGACGGCAAGGTCTGGGTCGGCAAGCTCGGCGCGACGCTCGGCACCGACGAAGGCAAGGCCGCCGCGCGCTCGATCGCAATCGATCTGCTCGCCACCTTGCATGCGCACGTCGGCGACCTGAACCGCGTCACGCGCATCGTCAAGCTGATGAGCCTCGTGAACTCGACGCTCGAGTTCACCGAGCAGCATGTGGTCACCAACGGCGCGTCCGAGTTGATCGCCGAGGTGTTCGGCGAGCGCGGCAAGCACGCGCGCTCGGCATTCGGCGTCGCGCAGATTCCGCTCGGCGCGTGCGTCGAGATCGAACTGATCGCCGAGGTCGAATAAGCATCGAAGCGATATGACGATGCAGGCGATGCCGTGTGAGATTCGCAAATAATTCACGCGGCATCGCGAGGCGAACGCGCTGTCTGGTGTCACGCACCGGCGGCGCGTTTTTGTTTTATGGCGACGGTGGATCGTCGCCGCGCAGCCGGATAGAATCCGCGAATTCCCTCAACGTCCATTGCGCCGGGGCCTGTCGATGTCCGCTCACACCGTTCGTTTCAAACAGGTCGACGTGTTCACGTCGACACCGTTCAAGGGCAATCCGCTTGCCGTCGTGTTCGATGCCGACGCGCTCGATACCGCGCAGATGCAGGCCATCGCCTGCTGGACCAATCTGTCCGAAACCACCTTTCTGCTGAAGCCGACCGATGCCGCCGCCGACTATCGCGTGCGCATCTTCACGCCGGGCGGCGAGTTGCCGTTCGCCGGTCATCCGACGCTTGGCACCGCGCATGCTTTACGCGAAAGCGGCTACCAGCCGAAGCAGGCTGGCAAGCTGATCCAGCAATGCGGCGTGGGTCTCGTCGAACTCGAAGCGCTCGATGGCACCGACGCTACGCACGGCGCATGGGCGTTCGCCGCGCCACCCGCGCGCGTGACGCCGCTCGCCGAGCATCGTTACGAGGCGCTGTCTACGGCTTTACGTAGTCAGGCGATCGACTTTACCGCGCCGCCATGCGCGGTGGATAACGGCGCGCCGTGGCTCGTCGTGCGGGTCGATTCGGCCCGCGACTGCCTCGCGCTCGAACCCGATGCGGCGGCGCTAGCCGAGCTCGTGCATTCGGTCGACACGCACGGCGTCGCCGTATACGGTCCGCACGACGCTGACGGCCCGGCAACGTTCGAAGTCCGTTGCCTGATGGCGGGCGGCGGCTTCGGCACCGGCGAAGACCCGGTGACGGGCAGCGCCAACGCCGCGCTCGCGGGTCTGCTGAGCCTGCAGCAACGTCGTCCCGGCACGCGCTACACGGCGCGCCAGGGCACCGCGCTCGGGCGCGCGGGCGACGTGTCGGTCCACTATGACGATGCACGCGGCAAGATCTGGATCGGCGGGCCTGCGGTAACGATCATCGACGGCACGTGCCGGCTCGCGTAAGCGGACCGCGGCCTCGCGCGCGAGGCACCGCGACACGCCGCATCTCGCCGCTTCACACCACAAAAAGCCGCATCACTATGACGTCGCCATACCTGGTTGTCCGAATTCATCGCGACTGGACGGCAAAACCCTTGCCAGAAACCGGCCATGCAGGGCTCATGAGCGGCCGGACCGAGGTGCTCGCCGCGCCCGCGTATACCCCATGCGCGGACCCTTCCTTAATCGAGTCGCATTCAGTAATATCGAACGGTATATAGCGGTCGAATCCGATGACCTGTGGACGGTCAGGCGCGGCGCCACGCCCTCTCCTCCTGCGCAGCAGCTTTGGCACCTTGGTCACCATGCAGCCATCCATTTATTTCGCGCAGTCGATGCCCGTGCGTTTGCAAGCGACCCACCCCCAGCCAAGGGCCGCGCGATGACTCAGTCCCGCTTCTCCGACCCGCGCGAAGCCAGGCCGCGACGCGATCCGATGATCACGCGCCGGCGCGCGTTGCTCGTTATTCCAGCACTCGGCGTACTCGTATTGATCCTGCTGTGGACCGTGATCTTCGCGCGGCTATCGGTCGAGAAAGACGCGACGTACCGCGAAGCGATGGCGTCTTCCGCCATTCTTTCCTCGGCGCTCGAGCAGCACACCATTAAGGCGATTCACCAGGTCGATCAGATCACGCGCTTCGTCAAGTACGAGTTCGAAAAGACGCCGAATCATTTCGATCTCGCGAGCACGGTCGAAAAAGGCGTCGTGCAAAGCGAAACGCTCGTGCAGGTGTCGCTGATCGACGAGCACGGCAGACTGATCGCCAACACGGCCGAACTGAATCCCGCTCACATCGACCTGTCCGACCGCGAGCACTTCAAGGTCCACGAGCACGAGAACGACGACCAGCTATACATCAGCAAACCAGTGCTCGGCCGCATCTCGGGTCACTGGACGCTGCAGATGACGCGGCGCCTGAATCATCCTGACGGCTCGTTCGCGGGCGTCGTCGTGGTCTCCGAAGACCCGAGCTAC
Source organism: Paraburkholderia sp. BR10923 (assembly GCF_040948765.1). Classification (NCBI taxonomy): domain Bacteria; kingdom Pseudomonadati; phylum Pseudomonadota; class Betaproteobacteria; order Burkholderiales; family Burkholderiaceae; genus Paraburkholderia; species Paraburkholderia sp. BR10923. The sequence continues at coordinate 61,390 of NZ_JBFPKO010000024.1, forward strand.
TTCACGTCGGACTTCTACAACAACGCGGCGATCGGCCGCGAAGGCGTGATCGCGGTGATCTCCGACAACGGCACCGTGCTCGCGCGCCGCACCGGCAACGCCAACAAAGCCAGCAGCACGTTCACCGCGAGCGGCACGTATCCGACTTCGGAGCACGTGTCGGGCACCTACGTCGATTCGATCGACAACGTCACGCGTATCGTGTCGTACCGGCACATCGACGGCTATCCGCTCGGCGTGCTCGTCGGTCTTTCGCAGGGCGAAGAATTCGCCGACTACAACCACACGCGCAACGTCTATCTGTTGATGGCAGGCTTCATCTCGCTCGCGATGCTCAGCTTCTTCGGCGTAGCGACCGGCCTGATCGGCAAGCTGCTCGGCCGCGAGCGCGAGATGACGCATCTCGTCGAATACGACCTGTTGACGGGCCTGCGCAATCGCTACGCGACGCTGCAGGCGCTGCGCCACGACGTCGCGCAGCCGTTCAATCTCGGCCGCCTCGCGATTCTTTTCATCGACCTGGACAACTTCAAGACCGTCAACGACACGCTCGGTCACAACGCCGGCGACATCGTGCTGCAGATGACGGCCTCGCGCCTCGCGACCGCGGTCGGCGACGAAGGCACGCTCTCCCGCATCGGCGGCGACGAGTTCGTCGTCGTGATCAAGGGCGACGATGTCGAGAAGCGCGCGGTCGCGCTCGCCGAAGCCGCCGGGGAAGCGTTCTCGAAGCCGTTCGAGGTGCGCGGCAGTTCGTTCGTGCTGCATGCGAGCATCGGCATCGCGCTGTACTCGGTCGCCAACGAAAGCGAGATCGACCTGCTGAAGAAAGCCGACCTCGCGATGTACAGCGCGAAGGACGCCGGCAAGAACTGCTACCAGTTCTATTCGCCGCATCTGTCGCATCGCGCGGATCATTTGATGAAGTGGGAACAGCAGCTGCGCGTCGCGCTGGCCGAAGGGCAACTGTTCCTCGCCTATCAGCCGAAGATCGATCTGGCGCGTCGCTGCATCACCGGCTTCGAAGCGCTCGTGCGCTGGAACCACCCGCAGCACGGGCTGATCCCGGCCAACGAGTTCATCCCCGTGGCCGAGTCCACTGGGCTGATCGTGCCGATCGGCGACTTCGTGATCGAGACCGCATGCCGTCAGCTCGCGCAGTGGCAGCAGCAGGGCTACGACACGCTGTCGCTCGCTGTGAATATTTCGGCGGTGCAGTTCTGGCGCGGCGACCTGTTCGAAACGATTTCGCGCGCTATCGAGGAAACCGGCATCTCCGCGCGCCGCCTCGAACTCGAAATCACCGAAACGACGATGATGGAATTTCCGGAAGTCGTTTCCGAAAAAATCTTCGCGCTGAAGCGTCTCGGCGTACGCATCGCGCTCGACGATTTCGGCACCGGCTATTCATCGCTGTCCTATCTGAACCGCTTCGCCGTCGATACGCTGAAGGTGGACCGCTCGTTCGTCCAGGCGATTCCGGGCGACCGCAGCGTCTGCGTGATGGTCACCGCGATCGTCAACCTCGCGCGCTCGCTCGGACTCACGGTGGTCGTCGAAGGCACGGAGACCGAAGAGCAGATTGCGTGGCTGGCCGCGCTCGGCCATATCGAGGCGCAGGGCTTCCTGTTCTCGCGTCCGGTGCCGGCAGAGGCGATTCCGGCGCTGCTCGAGCGCTTCGGGGTATGCGGCATGAACAACACCAGCGGCCGCCGCGTCGCGCACCTGGCCGACAGCGCAAGCAGCGTATCCAGCACCAGCAATTAAAGGACGGGCGCCCGCACCGCGGGCCCCCGCAGCGCCGATGCCGACCATCACGAGTGAGGAGGCTGCCCGCCGCGGGCGACGGGAACCGCTATGGACGCTGTTCCGGGTCGTGTGCGGCTTGTCGGCGCTGTCGTGGGGCGGCCTCGCGTTGATGGCGCAGCTCGAGCATCACTACGTGGAACGCGAGGGGCGACTCTCGCGCGTGGCGTTCTCGGATCTGATCGCGCTCGCGTGGATGGTGCCGGGACCCGTCGGCTGCAACGTCGCCGTGCAGCTCGGACACGCGCTGCGCGGACGCGCGGGCGCATGGGTCGCCGGTGTGGCGAGCGTGCTGCCCTTCTTCACACTGATGACGCTGTTCGCGATCTTCTATCGCACGCCCGTCGTGCATACGATCGCGTCGCAGACGCTGCTACATCACTTCAGCGTCGTGCTTGCGACATTGATCGCGCTCACCTGGTACAAGCAGACGCGCGCGCTGGTGCGCGGCAAGCTCGAATGGACGGCGGCGCTGCTCGGCAGCATCGCGCTGCTCTATGCGCATAGCGCCGCGGCGTATGTGGTGATGCTGGGAGCAGCATTCGGCATCGGCTGGTTCGCGAGCCCGGAGCACGACTCGCGGCTGGCCGTGTCGCTTCGGCGCGGCGACTATCGGCTGCTGGCCGCGCTCGGCGTCCTGCTCGTGCTGTTTGCGCTGCCGCTGCCGCATCGCTATGACCTCGCGCTGCTGTGGCCGCGTCTCGCCGGCGCCGGCATGACGCTGTTCGGCGGCGGCTTCTCGGCGTTGCCGGTGCTGAAGACGCTGTTCGTCACGCCGGCGATCGGCGTATCCGATAACGACTTCACGCTCGCGTTTACGCTGTCGCCGTTGTCTCCGGGACCCTTGCTGAACGTGGTGCCGTTCTTCGGCTATCTCGTCGATGGCTGGCTCGGCGCGCTGATCGCGACGCTCGCGCTATTCGTGCCGTCTGGCTGCCTCGTCGTGCTCGCGCAGCGGCATCTGCATCTGTTGAAGGTGAACCCGCGCTTCGAGCACGGCATGAGGATTCTGCGCGCGGTCACGACCGCGTTTCTCGCGGTCGCGGTACTGCGCATTGCCGCGCATGTACCGCTGGAACCGATCTATCTGTTGACCGCGACGTTCTCCGCAATGTGCTTCGCGAAGCTGAAGGTGCCGGTGTACGCCGTGTATGGAATGGTGGCGGTGGCGTGCGGTTTGTGGCTCGCGTACGGCGTCACGACGTGACGCGTCGCGGTCCGCACGAAGCCCGTTGCGCCGTTGGCGATCGGCGGATCAGAATCCGCGCGACAGCACCGCGACGCCGATCGTCACGACGCCCAGCACGAGATTGATCAGCACGAGACGGCGGACCGTACCGACCGCCCGCGCGCCATCGGGCCACTTCTGCGCCTGCACCGCGCGGCGAATGCGCGGATACACGGCGAAGCGGATATGCCCGAAGATCAGCATCATCACGATGCCGAGGCCGGCCATCGCATGCAATGGCCAGGTGGCATGACCGCCACCGAACTGCATCAGCAGGAAGCCGCCGCTGATCAGGATCACGAGCACCGACACCCCGACCCAGTTGAAGAAGCGGCCGAACACCGACTCCCACAGCGGCAGGCGCAGTTGCGGCGACAGATCGCCGAGCGCCGGGCGCAGGCAGAAATGCGCGAACACCATACCGCCAACCCACACCGCCACCCCGAGCAAATGCAGAAAAAGCGCGACTTCGATAGCCTTGTTCATGTAGTTTTCCTCTCCCGACGACGCCACACCGTTTTGGACACTTAATCCCGCTCAGCAGCAACTGAGCGCGTTCGACCATACGTGATACAGGCAGTTCCGGGTATCGACGTCGATTGCAGCGTATTTTGTGGTTGTAATCGCGGCACCTTCATCGGGCCGCGCCGCCGCCGCACCCCGTTTGCTTCCACACCCTTTGCGCGACGGACTTGTTGTGACCGGACCGCGAGCGCCCCGCATGCTAGCAGGCGCCCGTGGCTTTCCAGCGTCAAACTTGGTTAAATCGACTCTACTAAGCCGGCAGCACCGGACGCATGCCGTCGAGCTTCAGCTTGCTGTCAGGCGCGCGACCCTTGCGCGCGCGTTTGCCGACATGCGCCGCAAGCTCGGCACCCGCCAGCTTCTCCTCGTCGACGCGGCCGCCGCGGCGTGTGCCGATCAGCATCACACCCGCCTTGTCGATTGCGAGCGCCTGCACGAGCGTCTCCTTGTCGTCGAGCGCCATGAGCGTGACGCCACGGCCGCCGCCCGACAGCGTCTTCATCTCGTCGAGGCCGAACACGAGCAGACGCCCGCCCGACGACAGACACGCGACCTGCACCGCACCCGGCAGCATCGGCATCGGCGCGAGCGGCGCGGCGCCGGCGTCGATCGTCATGAACGACTTGCCTGCCTTCACGCGGCTCACCATGTCGCCGACCTTCGCGATAAAGCCGAAGCCGTTGCTCGACGCGAGCAGCAGCGCCTGGTCCGCCGACGCCGCGTAGTAGTGCATCAGATGGCTGCCCGATTCGAGTTCGATCAACGACGTGACCGGCACGCCGTCACCACGCCCGCCCGGCAGTTGCGCCACCGCGACCGAATAAACGCGCCCGTTGCTGCCCCACGCGATCAGCATGTCGGGCGTGCGGCACTGGAACGCCGCGTAGAGGCCGTCGCCAGCCTTGAAGCTGAAGCCCGCGACGTCGAGCCCGTGGCCCTTCAACGCGCGCACCCAGCCCTTCTGCGACACCACCACCGTGACCGGTTCGTCGACCACGCGCGCTTCGAACGTAGCGCGCTTTTCCTGCTGGATCAGCGTACGGCGCTCGTCGCCGTACTGCTTCGCGTCGGCTTCGATTTCCTTGATCAGCTGGCGCTTCATCGCCGGTTCGCTGCCGAGCAGTTCCTCGAGCTTGGCCTTCTCGTCGCGCAGCTCGGCCAGCTCCTTCTCGATCTTGATCTTCTCGAGACGGGCCAACTGACGCAGCCGGATTTCGAGGATGTCTTCGGCCTGGCGGTCCGTGAGTCCGAACGCGGCCATCAGCGCGACCTTCGGCTCATCCGATTCGCGAATGATGCGGATCACTTCGTCGATATTCAGGAAGACGATCATCCGGCCTTCGAGAATATGGATGCGGTCGTCGACCTTCGACAGACGATGCCGCGTGCGGCGCGTGACCGTCGCGAAACGGAACGCGATCCACTCGTGCAGGATTTCGCTCAAGCCCTTCTGACGCGGCCGGCCGTCGCCACCCACCATCACCATGTTCAGCGGCGCGTTCGATTCGAGGCTCGTATGCGCGAGCAGCGTGTTGACGAACTCGGTCTGATCGATGCGGCTCGACTTCGGCTCGAACACGAGACGCACCGGCGCGTCCTTGCCCGATTCGTCGCGCACCGCGTCGACGAGCGCGAGCAGCGTCTGTTTGGTCTGCAACTGCTCGGGCGTCAGCGCCTTTTTGCCGAGCTTGATCTTCGGGTTGGTCTGTTCTTCGATTTCCTCGAGCACCTTCTGCGCGGCCGTGTTCGGCGGCAGTTCGGTGATCACGAGCTGCCACTGGCCGCGTGCGAGGTCTTCGATCTTCCAGCGCGCGCGCACCTTCAGGCTGCCGCGGCCGGTTTCGTACGCGGCGGCGATTTCCGCCTCGCTCGAAATGATCTGGCCGCCGCCCGGGAAGTCCGGACCCGGTACATGCTGCATCAGCTCCGCGTGCGAAAGCTTCGGATGGCGGATCAGCGCGACCGCGGCGCTTGCGACTTCGCGCAGGTTGTGCGACGGAATTTCCGTCGCGAGACCGACCGCGATGCCCGATGCGCCATTGAGCAGCACGAACGGCAGACGCGCCGGCAGCACCTTCGGCTCGTCGAACGAGCCGTCGTAGTTCGGCATGAAGTCGACCGTGCCCTGGTCGATCTCACTGAGCAGCAGCTTCGCGATCGGCGTCAGACGCGCTTCCGTGTATCGCATCGCCGCCGCGCCATCGCCATCGCGCGAGCCGAAGTTGCCCTGGCCGTCGATCAGCGGATAGCGCATCGAGAAGTCCTGCGCGAGACGCACGAGTGCGTCGTACGCGGACTGGTCGCCGTGCGGGTGATACTTACCGAGCACGTCGCCGACCACGCGCGCCGATTTGACCGGCTTCGCGTTGTCGCCGAGGCCCATCTCGTTCATCGCGAACAGGATGCGGCGCTGCACCGGCTTCTGGCCGTCGCAAACGTCCGGCAGCGCGCGGCCCTTGACCACGCTGACCGCATACTCGAGGTACGCGCGCTCCGCGTAGTTGCCGAGCGTCAGCACGTCGCCGTCCGACGGCGGCTCGTTGAAAAGGTCGAGAGTGTTATCGTCGTCCATCTAGATTCCGTGTCCGTGTTTGGCTTGAAGTGTCGTATGCCGCATCGAGGCGCAAGGCGCTCAGATGTCCGCTTCCACTTCGTTGCCCTTCTCTTCGAGCCAGCTGCGGCGCGACGCCGCTTCGCCCTTGCCCATCAGCATCGTCATGCGCGCGACGGTCGCGTCGTAGTCGAGTTCACCGAGCGCAACCGGTTGCAGGCGGCGCGTGTCGGGATTCATCGTCGTGTCCCACAGCTGCTCGGCACTCATTTCGCCGAGCCCCTTGAAGCGGCTGATCGACCACTGGTTGTCACGCACACCGTCCTTGCGCAGCTTGTCGAGAATCGCCTCGAGTTCGCCTTCGTCGAGCGCATAGAGCTTCTGCGCGGGCTTCTTGCCGCGCGCGGGTGCATCGACGCGAAACAGCGGCGGTCGCGCGACGCACACATGGCCGCGCTCGATCAGCTGCGGGAAATGCTTGAAGAACAGCGTGAGCAGCAGCACCTGGATGTGCGAGCCGTCGACGTCGGCATCCGACAGAATGCAGATCTTGCCGTAGCGCAAATTCGACAGATCGACCTTGTCGTCCGGATTATGCGGATCGACGCCGATCGCCACCGAAATGTCGTGCACCTCGTTGTTCGCGAACAGGCGATCGCGCTCGGTTTCCCACGTATTCAGCACCTTGCCGCGCAGCGGCAGAATGGCCTGATACTCCTTGTCGCGGCCCATCTTCGCGGAGCCGCCCGCCGAGTCACCCTCGACGAGGAACAGCTCGTTGCGTCCGATTTCCGTCGATTCGCAATCGGTCAGCTTGCCGGGCAGCACCGCGACCCCCGAGCTCTTGCGCTTCTCGACCTTCTGGCCCGCGCGCGTGCGCGCCTGGGCCTGCTTGATCACGAGGTCCGCGAGTTTCTTGCCGTGCTCGACGTGCTGGTTCAACCACAGCTCGAGCGCCGGCCGCGCGAACGACGACACCAGCTTGACCGCGTCGCGGCTATTCAGGCGCTCCTTGATCTGCCCTTGAAACTGCGGATCGAGCACCTTCGCCGACAGCACGAACGACACCCGCGCGAACACGTCTTCGGCGAGCAGCTTCACGCCCTTCGGTTGCAGGTTGTGCAGCTCGACGAAGCTCTTGACCGCCTGATAGAGACCGTCGCGCAAACCCGACTCATGCGTGCCGCCCGCGGGTGTCGGGATCAGGTTCACGTACGACTCGCGCGTGAGCGGCCCTTCCTCGCTCCACGCGACGACCCACGCCGCGCCCTCGCCCTCGGCGAACGTCTCTTCGCTCGAACGCGAGCTTTCCGCGTAGCGCTCGCCCTCGAACAGCGGGATCAGCAGATCGCTGCCGTTCATGCCTTCGAGCAGATACCCGCGCAGGCCGTCTTCGTATTTCCAGCTTTGCTGCTCGCCGGTCTTTTCGTTGACGAGCGTGACTTCGACGCCCGGCAGCAGCACCGCCTTCGAGCGCAACAGACGCTGCAACTCGCCGAGCGGCAGGTTCGGCGAATCGAAGTACTTCGGATCGGCCCACGCGGTCACGCGCGTGCCGGATTTCTTGTCGGCCTTGGTGGCGCCGCGCACTTGGAGCGGCTTCGCGACGTCGCCGTGCGCGAAGCTCAGTTCGGCCACCTTGCCGTCGCGCCACACGGTGACGTCGAGCCGCGTGGACAGCGCGTTCGTGACCGACACGCCGACGCCGTGCAAACCGCCCGAGAACGTATAAGCGCCGCCGGCGGCCTTGTCGAATTTGCCGCCCGCATGCAGGCGCGTGAAAACGATTTCGACGACCGGTACGCCCTCGTCGGGGTGCAGGCCGAACGGAATGCCGCGGCCGTCGTCGTCGACCGAGACCGAATGGTCCGCGTGCAGCGTGACCGTGATTTGCCGGCCGTAGCCGCCGAGGGCTTCGTCCGATGCGTTGTCGATGACTTCCTGGATGATGTGCAGCGGATTCTCGGTGCGGGTGTACATGCCGGGTCGTTGCTTGACCGGCTCAAGACCCTTCAACACCTTGATCGACGCTTCGCTATACGCGGCGTTTGGCTTTTTCGTAGACATGATTGACTCGGTGCGTCGGTTCATCGTTGTCCACAGGTCCTGTGGACAGGGCCGTGGACAATGCGTTGAGTTTTCAAAAAAAGCGAAACGAAACAACAGGGTTAGGCGGGGTGCCCGCAGTGCGGGCAAGCTGTTTTGTTGCGCGGCTTCCGCTGGCGCGCTCGAAGGCCGGGCAACGACGCTCAGCCCGCCGGGGAAGCCTGTTCGCGGGGTATTGTACTGATTTCGATCACGGCGGCAATTGACGTCGCGCTGAATTGGCCGACTGGATAAGGCGCGGCGGGCGCTGGGGGACACGCGCCGGAGGATGGACGCCTCGCGGGACGACGGCGCAATGGCTAGCCGCGGGTATCGGCGGACTGCACGGGCGTGCGCCCGTATAACCTTCAATGCATGCGCGGCGGCGTTCGCTGTTGTTTTCGTGCCGCCCGCGCAGGCTGCATCAGCTCATGCGTGAGGAAGCGCGCCATGCGGCGCGCGAACCACGTTGCGTCACTTGACGCGGTTTTCCAGCTCGTCCCAACGCTCGAGCGCGAGCATCAGCTCTTCGTCGATCTCGGCATAGCGCTCGGTCAGACGCGCGCCTTCGCGTGCATCCTTCGCGAACACCGAGCCGTCTTCGAGCTGCGCGCCGATCGCCTTCTGTTCGGCTTCGAGGTCGGCAATCATTTTCGGCAGCGCCTCCAGTTCGCGCTGTTCCTTGAACGACAACTTCGCGCTGCGCTGCGCATTGCGGCCCGTGGCGCTTTCCTTCGGCGCCGCTTCTTTCGGGGCTTCCTTGTCCGATTCCTTCTGTGCTTCGAGCGCGAGTTGCTCCGAGCGATCGCGCTGCGTCTGCCAGTCCGTGAAGCCGCCGACGTATTCGCGCCACTTGCCGCCGCCTTCCGATGCGATCACCGACGTCACCACGTTATCGAGAAACGCGCGGTCGTGGCTGACGAGCAGCACCGTGCCGTCGTAATCGATCAACAGTTCTTCGAGCAGTTCGAGCGTCGGAATGTCGAGGTCGTTGGTCGGTTCGTCGAGCACCAGCACGTTGGCCGGACGCGCGAACAGACGCGCAAGCAACAGCCGGTTGCGCTCGCCGCCCGACAGCGACTTGACCGGCGAACGCGCGCGCTCCGGCGCGAACAGGAAGTCGCCGAGGTAGCTCATCACGTGCTTCTTCTGGCCGTTGATTTCGACCCACTCGCTGCCGGGGCTGATCGTGTCCGCGAGACTCTTTTCCAGATCGAGCGCCGCGCGCATCTGATCGAAATAGGCGACCTGCAGATTGGTGCCGACGCGCACATTGCCTTCATCTGGCGCGAGTTCGCCGAGGATCAGCTTCAGCAGCGTGGTCTTGCCCGCGCCGTTCGGACCGACGAAGCCGATCTTGTCGCCGCGCATTACCGTGGCCGTGAAGCGGTCCACCACCGTGCGCTCGCCGTAGCGCTTCGTCACGTCCGTCAGTTCCGCGACGATCTTGCCGGACTTCTCGCCCTGACCGACGTCGAGCTTCACGTTGCCTTGCACGTTGCGGCGTTCGGCGCGCTCGTTGCGCATCTGCACGAGACGCGCGATGCGGCCGACGCTGCGCGTGCGGCGTGCCTCGACGCCCTTGCGAATCCACACTTCTTCCTGCGCGAGCAGCTTGTCGAACTTCTCGTTTTCGATACGCTCGACTTCGAGCTGCTGCGCCTTGCGCGTCTGGTACGCGGAGAAATTGCCCGGATACGACAGCAGCCGCCCGCGATCGAGTTCGACGATGCGTGTCGCGACGCGGTCGAGAAACGCGCGATCGTGCGTGATGAACAGCAGCCCCGCCCGCAGCGACACCAGCAGATCTTCGAGCCAGCGAATGCCGTCGAAGTCGAGATGGTTGGTCGGCTCGTCGAGCAGCAGCACGTCGGGCTGCACGACGAGCGCGCGCGCGAGCGCCGCGCGCTTCTGCATGCCGCCCGACAGCGAGCCGACGCGCGCCTCGCCGTTCAGGCCGATCTGCTGCAGCGTGGTCGCGACGCGGGTGCTCCAGTTCCAGGCGTCCGCGGCGTCCAGCGACGATTGCAGCGTGTTCATGCGCGCGAGCAGCGCGTCATGTTCGGCGCCTTCGGGCGTGTCGGCGAGCTGGTGCGCGACCGCGTCGTATTCGTCGAGCAGCGCACGCGCCTCGGTGAGACCGGCGGCGACCGCGTCGAACACGGTGTCGTCGGCGTCGAACTCGGGCTCCTGCGGCACGTAGACCGTGCTTAGATGCTGTTGACGCGAGACGAGGCCGTCGTCGGGTTTGGCCAGATCGGCGACGATCTTCAACAGCGACGACTTGCCCGCGCCGTTGCGCCCGATCAGCCCGACGCGCTCGCCCGCTTCGAGCGAGAAATCCGCATGGTCGAGCAGCGCGACGTGACCGAACGCGAGCTGGGCTCCGGTAATGGTGTAAAGCGACATGGGAATGGGAGAAGACAGCGATGAGTCGGAACTGCTCATTGTACCGGGCGCGGGGCCGGTCGCAGGGATGACGGGCGGGAGATGCGTGCAAGGCGGCGTGCAACGCAATCGGTGCGGGCCGGCGACACGCGTGCGCCGGTCCGGCCTTCGAACAACGGCTTACTTGACGTGCACCGTGATCGTCTTGCTCATCTGCGGCCCATAGGAGCGATGCGCGCCGTCGCCGAATTGCAGCGTCAGCGTATGGTCGCCCGGCGGCAGCGTCAGATCTGTTTCGGTCTGGCCTTTGCCGAAGTGCAGCAACTTGTCGGTCGCGGCGATGACCTCGCCCTTCGGCAGCGGCTTGCCGTCGACCAGCAGATGATGATGCCCGGTGCCCTCCGTCATCGTGCCCGCGGGGGCGATCTTCATGCCGTCGAGGCCGAACACGACGTGGACCGGATTGGTGACGGTCGCGCCGTCCGCCGGTTGCACGAAGGTCACGCCCTCCGCCTGCGCCACGCCCGACACGCCGAGCAGTCCTGCCGCCACGATGCCGACCAACCGTCTGTTTTTAAACATCGGTTTCTCCTTTGGAAGCGAAACTCGTCCACGCGATACCGCCAGCGGCCCGGTCTGAGACCGATAGTCGCAATCCATGCCAGGCGGGCGCCACGTCTGTCGAATCAGATAGCTTGCAGAGCCAGGCGTACACGCTTTGTGTGACGGGGCCGGTCGCCGCGAGCCTGGGCACGTCGTGGTGGATGCGTTGCGACGGCGCCGCACCGGTCGTCTGCGGCTGGATTGACCAATTCCGGTAATATTGCGGGTCGCCGCGCCGCCCCATAAAGGGGCAGAGCAAGCCGGCCATTGCATTGAACGAGAGAGAGTGTCGTGAGCGAAGTAATCGAAGTGACGGAATACAAGAGCTGGGTCTGCCTGATTTGCGGCTGGATCTACAACGAGGAAGACGGCCTGCCCGAAGAAGGCATCGCGCCGGGCACGCGCTTCGCCGACATCCCTGAAGACTGGCGCTGCCCGCTGTGCGACGTGGGCAAGGCGGAGTTCGCGGTAGTCGAGTTTTAAAGTTGGAATGACGTCGGGCGATGGGCGCGGTTGCGTGCGCTTCGCCGGATGGTCAGGTGGTTTGCACGGCCCCGCAGGCGATGTCTGCGTGGCCGTTTGTTTTTCCGGGGTTTTTGGGGCGCGCGGGCGGTTGCTGGCTTGCTCTCCTTTTGCCCGCGCCGGTTTGATATACTCTGCGCTCGCCGGTCAGTCTGGACTCACCGAGTCCTCGCCGATCTGTCCGGCCCGGTCCTCTCCCTGTAGTTCAATGGATAGAACAAGTGCCTCCTAAGCGCTAGATACAGGTTCGATTCCTGTCAGGGGGACCAGATAGCTTCCCGGCGTTGCCCGCAAAAGTATTACAACATGGGCCCCATCTGCACTGACGAGTCGTCGCGAATGTGAATCTCCATCGTCTCGCTCCGTTCTTCTGATAGTTCGTCCTCGTTGCCGTCGCCGGACAGCTGTTCAGGAAGCTCGTCCCGGCGTACCGCCCACATCGCTTTAGCCAGGCGGTCCCGCTTCCGTTTTGCGATCACGGCAGCCGAGGACCACATATTCCGTCGTCGGTCTCATGGACCCGAAGCGAGTCACACTCAATCGCGAGTTCGGCACCGAGAGTGGAATAAACGAAGACCAGAAGTGCGGCCTTCTTGTCGGTAAGTCGCTCGCCGGCTTCCAGTACGGCACTAGCCCGCGCGTGCTTAGCGTCGTCCGGAGCTACGATGTGAATGCCGTAGACGATATTCAGCAAGCCAAGATGTTCAACTGAAACACAAGTCACGCCGTTGAACGTGACCACCGCGCGCCTATTGGCGAGGTACAGACCAAGCGTCAGCGTCCGGGGCTCGGTATTCGGGCCAATGACCACGCTGTCCAGAAACCAGTCGTGGAAATAGCCCCAAGCCTTCAATATTTCCTCTGTCATATCGATTTACCACGGGAGCAAGGAGACCGGCGCGCCCTCGTCGCGGATGTAGCCGTCCCAATTGTGCGCGTGTGGATTTGGATTGCCGTGGTGCGCTTCAAGGTCAAAGTCCGTCAGCGGCGTGCCATTCGGCCCGAACTGACGCAACTGTGGCATCGTCCCCGGCATGCTGGAAATCCATGTCCCCGGCGCGCCTTTGAACGGCATCCCGGCAACTTCATCTGCTGCGCCGCCCGGCATCTCGGACTGGTAGTCGAACGCCTGCGCATCGCCAAGCGGCGTTGATACCGGCGTAGCGATGGTTCCATCCGGCAGCACGTCACCGGGGCGAGCGAACCAGATGGCGAGATCATCGTCAGCGGCCAGTCGCGGAAGTACGGGCCGTTGGAATGCATTCCTGGCACGCACAACGGGTAGCGCGCGCCGAAACAGCTGCGACGGCGTGACGGTCTCGTAATACGGCCGTATCTCCTGATCGATCGACGCTCCTCTTCTGCTCGAGGCACGTGACTTAGACGCGACTGCAATCACATCGCCGCGCTCCACGGCGGCTTGCAGGACTCGCACGAGTTGTTCTGGAGCAGCGCCGCTGGCGGCTGCGCCGAGGCGCGCGTCGCGCATGAATTGGAGAAGCCGACTTAGCTGGCGGCTGTCGCGTGCGAATTCCGACGATGCGGCCGAGGTAATGAGCTGCCGGCCAGTGCGCGCCTCGTCGCTCAAGGGGTTGCCGCGATATTCCCGCCGCGTGTAGAGCGTGCAGCGCCGATGTGCTCCGACTTTGAAGTCAATCACCATCTATCTATAACTCCGTCAACGCACATCGCGCCTTCCAATTGATCTGAAGCGGGTATACGTAGCACAAAGCGGGAGACCGGGCGACAGCACCGACACAATCGATAACATTCATTCGCGCGCCGTTCGACAACATCGCCAAACCAGCACTGCCCGAAAACCTCAGATCGCTATAATCTGCGAGCCGACTTCGAAACGTTTCCGAGGACCGACATGGATCAAGCGCTTGAATGCGTCACTGCGTTGAATTTTTGCGAGCAGGCCTATCTCGCAGCAAATCCGGACGTCGCTGAGGCGGTCAGGCTCGGCGCATTACGATCGGGAAGATCGCATTTCGAAGTATTCGGAGTCTCCGAAAGTCATCGCAGGCAAGATGCACGGGTGGCCGCTCAATCCAGGCAGGCACGCAGAAAAAGAATCGAGTCGGTCCTTCGCACCGATATGCCCTATAGCGACGACGGGAAGTTTTTCGATTTCTTGTCGCCCGAGCTGCGCTCCCAGTTCGACATCTACGACTCGGAACTGGCTGGAAGCAATCTGTACGATCAGGATGCGCTGAATATGATCGAGCGCCATCCGTCGGGGATCATTCTGGATTGTGGGGCAGGCAGCCGCCCCGCGATCTACGAAAACGTGATCAATTTTGACATCACCAACTATCCTTCCACCGATGTGCGAGGTGTCGGCGAAGTTCTGCCATTCAAAGATGCATCGTTCGATGGCCTTCTGTCGTTGAATGTGCTCGAACATGTGAAGGATCCATTCACCGCCGCCAAAGAAATTCTTCGCGTGTTGAAGCCGGGAGGCGACCTTGTGGTAGTGGTTCCGCTCACCCAACCCACTCACGGCTACCCGCATCACTACTACAACATGACTGCCGAGGGGATTCTCAATCTCTTCGGGTCCGAGATCAAAGCCGAACGCGTATACGTGCCGGAATCGACAACGGCCATCTGGTCGATTTACTGGATCATGAGCGAGTGGGCCGAAGGTCTCGACGAAGATGCCCTGAAAGAATTCAAGGCGCTCACGGTCGATGAAATTCTGCAGGGCCCGCCGACGCTGCTGGATCGATCGTTCGTGAAACAGCTAAGCGCAAAAAAGAATCTCGACATTGCGAGTTCGACGACGGTGATCGCGAAACGCGTCTGAGGCGACGCCAGTCCAACGGCTCCGTTATTTTTGCATCGGCCGACGGAGACTTTGCTCGTATATCGAAGGATCGACGACGTTCATCTGATCCTGTGGGCGTTCACCGAATACTCGCTCGAAGTCCTCGGCGCCCAGAATCTCGGCAGCGTCGTGGAGAAAAGAGGAATAGGCCTGATTGAGCTCCGAGGCCGACGGAGCATCGCTGCCCTGCGGGGCGTATTGCAAACGCTCGACTCGCACCATAAATGCGCGGCGATGATTCATCAACGACTTGATCTTCGCTTGCGCGTCGGGACCCTTCAAGGTCGCCTGAAGATGCTCCTGAAAATCGTCGACATCGGATTCCTGATGTGCTGGCTTCATGGCGTTACTCCCGCTTGGTGTCGAGCACTGAATCTTTTTGCTCGTCCATGCAGCATGCTGCTTGCCGTACGTTCCGAAGACCGCGTTGCTCAACCAGTAGCCCCTGGACGTGCGAACCGTAGCCGGAGCCGCTCCAGCGCCGCCGGTCGCCCAAAGAATCTGATTCGACAGCTGATGGCATACACCATCGCGACCATAGCTGAAGATCGTTCCACAGGCGGCCGGATCGATGTTCGGGTCCACATCGGGCTTACATAAGCAACTAGCATAAAGCAGATTTGCCGCGCCGGAAGCCAGAAAACCATCCGCACTGACGGGCGTCCCACCTCGGGCGTGGAAGCCGCCCCAGCTGTACCAATAGTGCTCGCCAGCGAGCAGGACGTCCGCCAGCGCCGGGTATATCTTCACGCGGCTGTCGTAAGTCGTGACCCAGGTGTGATCGACCACGGAACCCTGGAAATACGCCGGAACGGACCATGCGAACAATGTAACGGCGCTCATTGCTTCACCTTTTGTCCGATCGCATCACGGCGCTGCCGCGCGAAGGTCGCCCGAAAAGCCGGTAAGAACTTTACTCACCTAAAAAGGTTATACGCGGTCAGCGGCAATATTTTCAAGGACACGAAAAACCGTCGAGGCCACTCAGGCGATCAGGCCGGCCGCTGCGGAATATTCAGGCCGCGCGCCACCGCCGGACGCTCGACGAACGCAGCCAGCACGCGCCGCACGTTCGGGAAGTCCTGAATGCCGACCAGCTCTCCGGCCTCATAAAAGCCGACCAGATTGCGCACCCACGGGAAGATCGCGATATCGGCGATCGAATACCGATCGCCCATCACCCAGGCACGTCCTTCGAGGCGCTGCTCCAGCACGCCGAGCAGCCGCTTCGATTCGGCGATGTAGCGATCGCGCGGACGCTTATCCTCGTACTCCTTGCCGGCGAATTTGTGGAAGAAGCCGACCTGGCCGAACATCGGACCGATGCCGCCCATCTGGAACATCACCCACTGGATCGTCTCGTAGCGCCCGGCGGCGTCCTTTGGGATCAGCTGGCCGCTTTTGTCGGCCAGATAGATCAGGATCGCGCCCGATTCGAACAGCGGCAGCGGTTTGCCGTCGGGGCCGTGCGGATCGAGGATCGCGGGAATCTTGTTGTTCGGGTTCAGCGACAGAAACGCCGGCGTCATCTGATCGTTGGTATCGAAGCGCACCAGATGCGGCTCGTAAGGCAAGCCGGTTTCCTCGAGCATGATCGAGATTTTTACGCCATTGGGCGTCGGCAGCGAATAGAGCTGAATCCGGTCCGGATGCTCGGCCGGCCATTTTTTCGTGATCGCGAAAGCGGATAAATCGGTCATGGGTTCGGGTCGCCATAGGGACAGAAATTGCAGGACCGCCCAATATAAACCGACTCGCCAGAACGCGTGCGGAGGCCGCTCGAAGACCTTACAAACGCCGTGGCAACAGCGCCGTTCGCAATCGGCGGATCACCACAAGTCCTTCGTCGCCGTGCCCGCGCGCAGGTTGAAGCCCTCTCGCCACAGCGTCGCTCCGACCGTCAGCAGCAGCGTCTTCTCGGTGCCGTCGAGCAGTTCCCACGCGGCCGCAAGCCACGTCGCGAAGCTCGCACAGGTCGCTTCGAGATCGGGCGGCGCCTTGCCTTCCAGGTACTGCCGTTCGAACATCGAAAGTATCTTTTCGGGTGTCATTGGCGCGACCTCCACGTGGGATTTGCGCCAAGTCTAAAGGGCTGGCGGCGCGTGCGGAATGCCGATCATCGCGATCACGGGTTACTCCCAGGCCGGCTGGCGCGCCAGCGTCAGCCGCGACCCAGACAGTGAAACCGGACTGGCGCGCCCCGCTCTGCGCTGCACAAAAAACAAAGGCGCCGCGACCGTCGCGACGCCTCGCCGTTACGGCAACCTACACCGAACGGGTTTAGTGATGACCGCGCTTTGCATCGTCCTTGGCGTCTTCCTTCGCATCGCCATAGGCCTTCTGCACCTTGCCGGCGCCCTGCTGCATGTCGCCCTTGAGTTCCTTCGCGGGGTCCTTCGTGGCCTTGCCGACGGCCTCGTTGACCTTGCCCTTGACCTGCTCGCCAACGCCCTTCACTTGATCCTTGTTCATGTTCGGCTCCCATATGCGTAGTCGACAGAGATGCCGGCGCGGTATTCCGCCGGTATGTGGGATTTAGCAAGGGCTGTTCCCGGGGCCGTTCCGCGCGCGGCGCCATCGACGAACGCCGATGCGCGATCGGCAAACTTTTTATCAAATATGGCCTAAAGTCTCGCCGCGCACGGCCGTAAATGCGTTCAGGGAGGAGTCATGGACCATACGGACACTACGGTTTCGGGATCATCGCAAGCCGCATTAATCGACCACGACATCGCGCACATCGCGCGCGTGATGCACGTATCGCTGCGTGGCGATTTCGGCGGTCCGATCCTGCCAGCCACCTATTGGCGCAAACGGCTGACCGCGCTGGTCGACAGCGGCCAGCTTTCTCCCGCCCAATTGGACAAAGTCGACAGCCTGCTGCTGCAACTCGATCGGCTCGCCTCGACGCCGCTGCCCGAATGGGAACGCTTCGCGCCCGCGCCGACCTCGCGATTCGAACCGGCTGAGCGGGCGAAGAAAGCGAAGTCGGCCTGAACTCGCCAAGCCGCACGCCGCCTCACCGCTTCCGCACCCGCCGCAGACAAACGCAGCGGCGCGACATATCGCGAAAAAATCCTGATCAATCGGCGCTAAAAATAGGGAAAGGGGACGACCTTAGGTCATAATGTCCGCAAAAATTCCCAGCCAGGACGCCACGTGACCCTCGTCGCCCCGTTCGACCTGCTCAAGCAGGCGCGCGCCCGTTTCACCCAACGCGAAATCGCAGCCCATGTCGGCAAGGACATCAAGACGGTGCGTCGCTGGGAAAAAGGTGAAACGCCTTGTCCCGCGATGCTCGAACCCGCGTTGCGCGATCTGCTGCGGCAAGGCGCGCGTGAGGCGCAACAGGCGGGCGACGCGGCGCGTTTTAGCTTCATCGATCTGTTCGCGGGCATCGGCGGCATTCGCATGGGCTTCGAGGCGCACGGCGGCGAATGCGTGTTCACCAGCGAGTGGAACGAATTCTCGACGCGGACTTATCGCGAGAACTATGGTCAGAACTACGGCGACAACGCCGCGAGCGGCGGCGCGCACGCGCTGATCGGCGACATCGTCACGTTTCCCGCCGAGGACGTGCCGAGCCACGACGTGCTGCTCGGCGGCTTTCCGTGCCAGCCGTTTTCTATCGCCGGCGTCAGCAAGAAAAACGCGCTGGGGCGGCCGCACGGTTTCGAATGCACGACCCAGGGCACGCTGTTTTTCGACGTCGCGCGGATCATCGCCGCGAAGCGCCCCGCCGCGTTCCTGCTCGAAAACGTGAAAAACCTGCTGTCGCACGACAAGGGCCGCACCTTCGACGTGATCCTGCAAACGCTGCGCGACGAGCTCGGCTACGAGGTGCACTACCGCGTGATCGATGGCCAGCATTTCACGCCGCAGCATCGCGAGCGCATCATCATCGTCGGCTTTCGCGGCAAGACCGCGTTCACGTGGGACGACCTGCGGCTGCCCGACGAGGGTCCGCGGCTCGGCGCGATCCTGCATCGCACGGACGGTACCGAACCCGTGCTGCCGTGGGACCACGACCGTTTCTTCGATCACGCCGCGCGCCGTGTGCAGCCGAAGTACACGCTCACCCCGAAGCTGTGGGCGTATCTGCAGAACTACGCGGCCAAGCATCGCGCGGCGGGCAACGGCTTCGGTTTCGGCATGGCCTATCCGGACAGCGTGACGCGCACCCTGTCCGCGCGCTATCACAAGGACGGCTCCGAAATACTCGTCTATCAAGGCGAGGCGCTGCGCCCGCGTCGTCTGACGCCACGCGAATGCGCGCGGCTGATGGGCTTTCCCGACACCTTCAGGATTCCGGTCAGCGATACGCAGGCCTACCGGCAGTTCGGCAACAGCGTCGTGATGCCGGTGATGCGCGAAGTGGCGCGTATCATGCTGCCGCATGTGCAAACCCTGCTCGCCCACCCGACCCGCGATGCGTCGAAACACTCCCTGCCGCTCTACGCGTGAGCGGCCGCGCGACCCGTTGGCCCGCTGACGATGGTCGATATCGTCGATAGCGCGACGCGCAGCCGGATGATGTCCGGCATTCGCGGCCGCAACACCAGGCCGGAGGTCCTGATCCGCAGCCTGCTGCATCGGCAGGGCCTGCGCTTCAGGCTCGACGCGCGCGATCTGCCCGGCCGCCCCGACATCGTGCTGCCGCGCTATCGCGCGGTGGTGCTCGTGCATGGCTGCTTCTGGCATGGCCACGACTGTCATCTGTTCAAATGGCCGCAGACGCGGCCCGACTTCTGGCGCGACAAGATCGGCCGCAATCGCAGCAACGACGACAAGGTGCGCGCCGCGCTGCTCGCGAGCGGCTGGCGCGTCGCGGTCGTGTGGGAATGCGCTTTGCGGGGTGCGAATCGCGATATCGCGGGCGTGATCGAGCGGCTCGTCGCGTGGATCAGAAGCGACGCGCCGGAGTTCGAGGAACGCGGCTGAAACCACGCGCGGGCTGCCCTGCTCGCGCGAGTCTCGCGGCCGCTGGTGCTACACTCGAAAGGCTCACCCGGCGTGCTTTCGAGATGCCTTCGAGGCACGCTTCGGCGGCGTTTTCCGGGTGCTTTTCCGGCGCTCTCACGGCACTTCCTCACGCGCTCCGGCATGCCGCGAGATGCGCCTCGCCGCCGGGACATCGCGCACTCCGACGTTCCCAGAAGCAATCAACAAGGGAGGCACATCATGGCTGACTTCCGTCTCTGGTCCGACGACTTTCCCACCAACGGCTTCATGCCGAAAGACCACGAGTACAACGACAAGGCGTTCGGCGGCGACGGCGAAAACATCTCGCCGTCACTGCAATGGGAAGCGCCGCCCGCGGACACGCAAAGCTTCGCGCTCACCGTTCACGATCCCGACGCGCCGACCGGCAGCGGCTTCTGGCATTGGGTCGTCGTCAACATCCCTGCCGACGCGCGCTCGCTGCCGCGCAACGCCGGCAAGGCCGACGGCACGCTGCTGCCGCAGGGCGCGATCCAGCTGCGCAACGACTACGGGACGGTCGGCTTCGGCGGCGCCGCGCCGCCGCGCGGCGATCGCACGCATCGCTATATTTTCCGGCTGCATGCGCTGAAGGTGCCGCATCTGCCGGTCAGCGCGGAAACCACCAACGCGGTCGCGCGCTTCCTGACGCATCTGAACGAAATCGACTCGACGACCCACACGGGCCTCTACGAACTCAAATGACGCGAGCGCGGCGCCGGCGTCCCGGCAACGGTGGCGCCGCGCCGACCGATGCGCCCGCAGCGGCCAGCGCGTAGCCGCGCACAGGCGCGGCAACATCTCCGACAAATCGAACAATCGATGCACGCACCCTCCCCGCGCACGGATGGCCCGACGCCCTCCACTCCCCGCTTCGAAGGCAAGGAACTGGGCCTGCCGGTTCCGCAACGCTATTGGGCGATGCTCGTCATCGCGCTGTCGCTGACGCTCGCGGTGCTCGACAGCGCGATCGCCAACGTCGCGCTGCCGACGATCGCGCGCAACCTCAATGCGAGCGCCGCCGCGTCGATCTGGGTCGTCAACGCGTATCAGCTCGCGATCACGATCTCGCTGCTGCCAATGGCGTCGCTCGGCGACCGCATCGGCTATAGGCGCATTTATCTGTCGGGTCTGATCCTGTTCACGGTCGCGTCGCTCGGCTGCTCGCTGTCGAACTCGCTTGCGACGCTCGCGCTCGCGCGCGTGGTCCAGGGCTTCGGCGCGGCCGGCATCATGAGCGTGAACACCGCGATCGTGCGCATGATCTATCCCCCGGCGCAGCTCGGGCGCGGCGTCTCGATCAATGCGATGGTGGTGGCGGTGTCGTCGGCGGTCGGGCCGACGGCCGCATCGGGCGTGCTCGCGATCGCCACGTGGCCGTGGCTGTTCGCGATCAACGTGCCGATCGGGATCGCGGCGATCGTCGGCGGCTTCAAGGCGCTGCCGATGAACCCCGGCCACGAATCGCCGTATGACTATCTGAGCGCGGTCATGAACGCGATCGTATTCGGCTTGCTGATTTTCGCTGTCGATGGCCTCGGCCATGGCCAGCGCTTCGGCTACGTGACGCTCGAAGCACTCGGCGCTCTGGTGGTCGGCTACTTCTTCGTGCGCCGGCAACTGACGCGGCCCGCCCCGCTGCTGCCGATCGACCTGCTGCGTATTCCGGTGTTCGCGCTGTCGGTCGGCACCTCGGTCTGCTCGTTCTGCGCGCAGATGCTCGCGTTCGTGTCGCTACCGTTCCTGCTGCAAGAAACGCTCGGTATGTCGCAGGTCGAAACCGGTCTTCTGATGACGCCGTGGCCCGCGATCATCATCATCGCGGCGCCGATCGCAGGGGTCCTGTCGGACAGGATATCGTCCGGCTGGCTCGGCGGCGTCGGGCTCGCCGCGATGACGGTCGGCCTGCTGCTGCTCGCGACGCTCGGGCCTCACCCCGACGCACTGCAGATTTCGTGGCGCATGGCGCTGTGCGGCGCGGGCTTCGGTATCTTCCAGTCGCCGAACAATCGCACGATGCTGTCATCCGCGCCGCGCGAACGCAGCGGCGGCGCGAGCGGCATGCTCGGCACCGCCCGCCTGACCGGGCAAACGCTCGGCGCGGCGCTGGTCGCGCTGATCTTCGGCGTCGCCCCGCAAAGCGGGACGGTCATCGCGTTGTATGTGGCCGCGGGGTTTTCGGCGGTCGCGGCAGTCGTCAGCACGATGCGGGTCGTGCAGAAGGCGACGCAGCCGGCTTGAGGGTGGTGGCCGCGTTGTGGCCTGAATGTGGCCGTTGGACGTGCAACGCATCCACGAAAAAGGGCGTGCATCGCACGACGCGATGCACGCCCTTTTTGCTTCGATCTTCGTTGTCACTTCATTCACGACGTGACCGGCCCGCGCGTCGCCCGCCCGCGCGGGCCGCGACTGTCCGCTCAAGACGATGCCGTCACGTCAGCGAGCTTTACCGCTTTGGCCGTCACCGAAGAGGCGGTCGCGACGTGGCGCAGATCGTCGAGGAAGGTATCGCGCCAAACCGACAGATTGTTCTCGCGCATCGGCTCCATCATGTCCGCATGACGCGCCTGACGCTCGGCGAGCGGCATCGACAGCGCGCGTTCGAGCGCTTCGGCCATCTGCGACAGATCGAACGGATTGACGACGAGCGCGCCCGGCAGCTGCTCGGCCGCGCCCGCGAATTGCGATAGCACGAGCACGCCCGGATCGGCCGGGTCCTGCGACGCGACGTACTCCTTGGCCACCAGGTTCATCCCGTCGCGCAGCGGCGTCACATAGCCGACCTGCGACTGGCGGAATAGCGCCATCAGCAGATTGCGCTCGTACTTGCGGTTCAGATACTGGATCGGCGTCCAGTCGAGCTGCGCGAACCGGCCGTTGATGCGGCCCGCTTCGCCTTCGAGCGTCTGCCGGATGCGCTGATAGGTCTGCACGTCGGCGCGGGTCGGCGGCGCGATCTGCACGAGCGACACGCGGCCGTGCCAGCCGGGCGCGTTCTGCAACAGCCGCTCGAATGCCTGGAAGCGCTCGACCAGCCCCTTCGAATAATCCAGCCGGTCGACGCTCATGATCAGCTTGCGCCCGCGCATGCCGTCGCGCAGGCTGCGCACCGCCTTGCGGTCGGTGAACTGCTCGGCGGCTTTGGCGATCGCATCGGGATAGATGCCGATCGGGTACGCGCCGACCTTCAGGAAGCGGTTGTACGCGTGCACCATGCCGTCTTCGCTCGACGTGCCGTGGTGACCGCGCTCGATATAGTCGACGAACGACTGGCGATCCGCTTCGGTTTGAAAACCGATCACGTCGTAGCTGCACATCGCCTTGACGATCTCCTCGTGCGGCGGAATCGTCCGCAGTACCTCGGGCACCGGAAACGGAATGTGCAGGAAGAAGCCGATCGGGTTCTTCACGCCGAGATCGCGCAGACAACGCGCGAACGGCAGCAGATGGTAGTCGTGCACCCAGATGATGTCGCTGGGCTTGAGCAGTTCCTTCAACTGCTTCGCGAGCGTCGCGTTGACCCGCTGGTAGCCCGCGTAGTCCTCGCGGTCGTAGCGGGACAGGTCGTTGCGATAGTGGAAGGTCGGCCACAACGTGGTGTTCGAAAACCCGCGGTAGTACTCGTCGTAATCGCGCTTGGTGAGGCCCACCGTCGCGTAGGTGACGTTGCCCTGCTTCTCGATCACGGGCGCGGATGGCTCACTGACCGTTTCGCCGCTCCAGCCGAACCAGACGCCGCCAGTCTCCTTCAGTGCGTCCAGCACGCCGATCGCGAGCCCGCCCGCTGCCGGACGCGCTTCCTGAATCGGTGCGACACGATTCGATACCACGATCAATCTGCTCATTAGTGCTCCATTGTTTCGTTGTATGCGGAATTGCGCCAAAACGGTGCATGCAAGCAATGTGCCGATATTTGAGATATCGGAAATAAAGTTGTATGAAAATGTGACAAACGAGCTGATCCCCGCAATCATCGCCAATTGCGAAGAAAATTTTTCTGTTTAATCTGACCAAAGCGGAGGTCTTTCTTACCGGCCTCGCGGTCGCCGGTATGCCCCGCCCGGTTACTGCGCTGCGTCAGGCGTCCTGTTCCGAGCCCAGATCGCGCTGGTATTCGAGGCCTTCCTGACGCACCCCGCCCTGGTTGTGCTCGCCGTCCGGCGGCGTATGCGGGGCGATCCGGTTCTGCGCGGCCGGGTCCGGCGACTCCGCCGGCTCAGTCTGGACATCGGCTGGCCGTGGCCCGCGCTTGGAGTGCCGCGCGGAACGTCGCAATGCGGGGTGTCTCATGATGGTGCCTCCGGGGGAAGCCCGCCGCTTGTTGCGGCATCCCTACAGTCTAGGGGGCGAAACCGTAAATTGCCGGTAAAACATGCGCCGGCTTTGTAACAAGTACAGCAATGCACTGCACCGGACCGCGGCCGCGGTCCGCTGCAGTGCGGAGATGTTTGCATCGAGTGCGCAGCTGCATGACGGCATCGAAGGTCGCATCAGCATTGCAGCGCTCGCCACCGACGATCGGCGGCCTGAGGCGTCTGCGTTGGCTGCGGCGGCGGATCGCCGATCGGCGGCGTGACCGGTTCCACGGGTTCGATCGGATCGGGGGTCGGGCCGGGGATCGTATCGGGTTCGGCCGGGTTCGGCGGGGTGGTGGGAGGCTCGACCGGTTCGGGCCGGTGAGCGTGCAACGGCCCGGACGGCGGGGAAACGGCAGCGTAATGCGGCAGGTGCGGCGGCAGGTGCGGCATGTCGGTGACCTCGTTTTGCGTTCCACTGGAGCGCAGCAAGGCCTGTGCCGTTCGGATCGGCCGCCCGCAAGCGCGGGCGGGCGATCGCTGATGATGCAGACGACGCGCGAACGAGCGCGGATCAGGCGTCCGCGCCGCCGAGCGCGCGTGATTCGTCGGTGGGATCGCCGTCGTCGCGCGTATCGTTGCCGTACTCGACGAGCCGGTTGTACAGCGTCTTCAGACTGATGCCGAGAATTTCCGCGGCGCGCGTCTTCACGCCGCCGCATTGCTCGAGCGTCGCCAGGATCAGCTGACGGTCGGCTTCCGCGAGCGAGGTGCCGAAGGGGATCGTGATCGCGGTGCCGGTCGCGGGCTTCGATAGCGTGATCTGCAACGGCACGGTCGCCGTGGCATCCGAATCCGCGCTCGACATGATGTGCGCGCGCTGCACGTAGTTCTTCAGTTCGCGCACATTGCCTGGCCACGGATACGACAGCAGCATTTCCTTCACCGCGACCGGGAAATGCTTCTTCGTGCCGTGACGCTCGTTGAGCTCATCGAGGAACGATTGCGCGAGCAGCTCCACGTCCTTGCCGCGATCGCGCAGCGGCGGCAGGCTGATCGGAAACACGTTCAGCCGGTGGTAAAGGTCCAGCCGCAGCTTGCCTTCGAGCACCGCCTGCTCGGGATCGCGATTGGTGGCCGCGATCAGACGCACATCGGTTTCGATTTCCTTGGTCGTGCCGACACGCATGAACATGCCGGTCTCGAGCACGCGCAGCAGCTTCACCTGCAGCTCGATCGGCATCTCGGTGATTTCGTCGAGGAACAGCGTGCCGCCGTTCGCGCGCTCGAAATAGCCCTTGTGCTGCCGATCCGCGCCGGTGAACGAACCGCGCTCATGGCCGAACATTTCCGACTCGATCAGATTCGGCGAAATCGCGCCGCAATTGACCGCGAGGAACGCGTGCTTGCGGCGCAGGCTCAGCTCGTGCAGCGTCTGCGCGGCGACTTCCTTGCCGGTGCCCGATTCGCCGACCAGCATCACCGAGGCCGCCGTCGGCGCGACGCGGCTGATCTGGTCGTAGACCTCCTGCATCGCCGGCGAATTGCCGAGCATCAAACCGAAGCGGCCCATGCGGCGCAACTCGCCGCGCAGCGTGCCGATCTCGGCCTTCAGGTCGCCGGGGCGCGGCAGGCGCGAGAGGATCGCCTTCACGCGCTGCATGTTGATCGGTTTTACGAGGTAGTCGGCCGCGCCCATTTTCAGCGCGCTGACCGCCGACTCGACCGTTGCGTGACCCGTGATCACGATCACTTCGACGCCGGAGCGCGGATCAAGATCTTCGAACAGATCGACCCCGCTGCCGTCAGGCAGCTTCAGGTCGGTGAATACGACGTCCGGCATCTGCCGGATCAGTTGAATACGCGCTTCGCGCAGATCGCCCGCGGTGGCGGTGGTCAGCCCGTCTTCCCCAATGATGGCGGAAAGCGCCTCGCGGGTACTTGCGTCGTCATCGACAATCAGTACATGTGGCATCGCGTTTCGAAAGCCTGCAAGCGTGGGTCAGAAAATATGCGGATCATCCCCATGGGCATGCCGCTGGATCGGGTCGGCTGCATCACGCGGATTCGACGTGTGTTCCGCGCCGCCGACCATTTAATGAAAAATCGCAACAATGATGGCAAAATTCTGGCCGATTACCGCATCATTGTTGTCTATTTGCCTATTATACGGGTTTATAGAATCCATTTAACAATCGCTTCCAGGCGCCGACCGCCGATCTGGCTGCACCCCCGCCCACCTTGGGATTCGTGCGCCGTGCTTCAGCCACGCGGAAATGGCCATGCGCGGTGTTCGCCGTCAGCCTGCCCTGAACCGTTGGTGCTCCGGGACGCGGGCGCGAGCTCGGTCGACGAGGTTGCCGGCGCCGCGACCGCACCACCCTCGTTTTCCCAGCGGCTCAGCTCGCGGGTCGGGGAAATCTGGCCGGTGCGTTTGTGTTGCACGTAGCGAACCGCCAGAAAGCCGCCGAGTGCCATCAATGCGCCAAAAAAACCAATCGTGGGTCGTGTCATCATGAACTCCTTGGATCGTGATGCGGATGAGTGCCGGCCGTGCCAGACGAGCCCGCGAGCCGAGGCGAACGTCGCTCGCCGCGCCGCCTCTATCGTGCGACCAGCACGCCGAGCAGAAATCCGGCGCCCGCCGCGAGCGCGAGCGAGCGCCACGGGTTATGGCGCACATAGTGCTCGGTGCTGACCGCCGCCTCGCGATAGCGGCGATGCACGTTGCGTTGCGCATCGCCGAGCGTCGATTGCAGCGTTTCAACATGCGTGCCGAGCCGGTCGCGCAACGCATCGACGCTTTCGCCCGGCACGTTGGCGGCGAGCCGCAGCATTTCCTCCGAGTCCCTCAGCAGCACCCGAAGATCCTCGACGATTTTCTGTCCGCCGAGTGCAAGTTGTTGCGTGGTGTCGGTCATCGTTCACTCCTCGTCTGATTCGGCGTTCGTGGCCGCGCGATGCGGGTTGCCGGGTTGCCGCCCTACGCTCACCCGCGCCGCCGCGGCGTAGCCGTCAAAAGCTCGCACGACTCGGTCAAACGGTCAATGATGCAATGCATGTGCCCGGTATATTTACCGCTTCAACGTGCTGAAAAAGGCCAATTTCGAGCACTTTCGACCGATTGCGCGCACGACTGCCGCAGCGGCTGCCGGTTCGATTGCCGGAATCCGTGTCGAAGTGGTTAAATCGTCTTTTATGAGATAGTGGCTGTACGGTCTCTCGCATTCAAGGCCTGCGCGCCGCATCACGAACTTCATTTGCACAGGACTCCCCCTTTTATGGCGTCAATCGATCTGGACTCGCCCACCGTGTCCGCCGGCGGCAATGCTTCGCCACAAGCGAAGCAGCGCGTCGGGGATGCCGTCGCGGGACTGAAATCGTACGGGCTGCTGTACGGCTCGTCGCCGGTGATGCTCGATCTGTACGAGCAGATCGAACGCGTCGCCGATACCGACGCTACCGCGCTGATCATCGGCGAATCGGGCACCGGCAAGGAGCTGATCGCCCGCACCATCCACGAGCGCAGCGGCCGCAAGGACGGCGCTTTCGTCGCCGTGAACTGCGGCGCGATTCCCGATGAGCTGATCGAAGCCGAGCTGTTCGGCCACGAAAAAGGCAGCTTCACCGGCGCGGTCCAAGGCCGCATCGGCTACTTCGAACATGCGAACGGAGGCACGCTGTTTCTCGACGAAATCACCGAGATGGCGCCGGTGCGCCAGGTCAAGCTGCTGCGCGCGCTCGAAACCGGCACGTTCTATCGGGTTGGCGGCAACGAGCTGATCAGCGGCAACGTGCGGGTGATCGCCGCGACCAATCGCGACCCGGCGGTGGCCGTCAAGGAAAACGGCTTGCGCGAGGATCTGATGTACCGGCTCGCGGTGTTTCCGCTGCGCGCGCCGCCGCTGCGCGAGCGCGAAAACGATCGCGAGCTGCTTGCGCAATACTTCCTCGCGCAGTTGAATCAGCAGGAATCCACCAACAAGAGCTTCAGCAAACGCTCGATCGAAACGCTGCGTTCGTGGTCCTGGCCGGGCAACGTGCGCGAGTTGAAGAACGCCGTGTATCGCGCGTTCATTCTCGCGGAGAAGACCGTCGAATTGCCGCATCCGCATCTTGCGTCGCGAGTCAAGAAAGCGGTCACGCAAGGCGACGCGATGAGCGTGTGGATCGGCACGCCGCTCGCCGACGCGCAGAAGCAGATCATTCTCGGCACCCTCAAGTACTGCGGCGGCGACAAGCGGCGCGCGGCCAAAGCACTCGGCGTGAGCCTCAAAACGCTGTACAACCGGCTGAGCGCATACGGCGACGAAAGCGGCGAAGACGAAGCCGACTCGTAGGCACGCTGCAACGTAGGCCGTTCGCCGCTGGCGGCGGCCTCCCAAATACCTGGCAGAGCCAGGCAAGCCATTCCGCCCATGCAGCAGAAAACATCGCGACGCACGATGTTTTGCAATTTCTTGCATTTTTTCGCTGCCAATTACAAAACGCATCCTGCACAATGCGGCAGCGTAATAAACGACGTGTCCTTCGTTTACACGCGCGACGCGTGAACGCAGGCACCTGTACGGGCAGGGACGGGAGAAATGCAAAAGAACATGGTGTGGGCTGACGACGCGAAGTCCGTTGTCGTAGGCAAACGCCCCCACGTAGCAGCGCTGCTCGCACTGGCGCTGGCGGTGTCGTCCGCATTGAGCGGCTGTAGCTCGTTGTACTCGGAAGGCGCGGTCGCGGGCGCCGGTATCGCGGGTGCCGCGGTCGCGGGCAAGGTCACCAGCAATGCGGCGGTCGCGACCGGTATCGGTCTTGGCGCTGTCGCCGCCGCGCGGGCCGGCGTGCAGTACTCGGAGCGCGTGGTCCACACGAATACGCAGAACAGCATCGCGCAGGCGGCCGGTCCGCTCGATGTCGGCGCGGTCGCTCCCTGGAGCATCACCCACTCTTTCCCGATCGAAGACGACGAGCACGGCCGCGTGACCGTCAGCCGCCTGATCAGCACCGGCGCGCTCGACTGCAAGGAAATCGTCTTTTCCGTCGATCAGAACGCAACACGCGACAAGCCCGCTAGCAGCGCGTTTTACATTGCGTCGGTTTGCCGTGACGGTAAGGACTGGCGTTGGGCATCGGCCGAACCCGCCACCGAGCGCTGGGGTGCGCTGCAATGATATTGCGTTCGCCTGGCGTTCCGATGGGTGATCGGCTACGGCTCATCGCGGCCGGCGCGCTATGCGTCGGCGCGAGCCTGCTGGCGAGCGGCTGCGCGTCGATCGGCGCCGCGAGCGGCGCGGCGGCGGGTGTCGCTTCGGGCATCGTGACCAGCAATCCGGCCGTCGCGCTCGGCGTCGGCGTGGCGGTGCAGGCCGCCACCGACGAAGCGGTCGCGCGCTACATGCGCAGCATGCACAAGGATCAGCAGGATCTGATGGCGGCGCTGGTTGGGACGATGGCGGTCGGCGAAACGAAACCGTGGTCGGTCAAACACACGTTGCCGATCGAAAACGGTCACGGCCAGGTGCGCGTGACGCGCGCGGTCAACTCGGCGCTCGCGCTGTGCAAAGACTTCGTGTTCTCGGTGCAGGACGGCGACGGCCCGAACGCGCCCGAGAGGTGGTTCACGGCGAGCGCGTGCCAGCAGGACAAGGGCTGGAAGTGGGCGACGGCCGAGCCGGCGGTCGCACGCTGGGGCAACCTGCAATAAAAAAGCGGCGAAGTTTTCCTCGCCGCCTTTTTGTCTGAACCGCGGTCGTTTCCGCGGCAACCCGGGCTCAAGACTCCACGTCTTCCAGACTGAAGATTTCCGTCTGATCGTTATACGAAAAGATCTCGCCGTAACGGCCCCAGTTGATGACCGCGTCGAGCGTCTCTTCCGCCGCGCTGTCCGACAGGAAGTCTTCCAGCTCCTGCTCGAAGCGCACGCGCGGCGCGCGATGCCCCGGCCGCTCGTTCAACACCTTCTTGATCCGCGCCGCGAGCGGCACGTGCCGCAGCAGATGCTCGGCGAACATCATCTTCCGTTCCTGGGTACCGAACTCGGAGAACACGCGCGCCGGCGGCGTCAGGAAAATGTCGCCCTCGCGCACGTCGGCGAAACCGAGGTGCTGCAGCACTTCGGCGATCGGAAACAGATCGTCGACCTCCAGATGCAGCGAGCGCGCGATTTCCGGCATGTCCGCGCGGCCGTGATACGGCGCGGCGGCGAGTGTCTCGATCAGACCGGCCATCAGGTTGGTCGACACGTGCGGCAGCCAGCTACCGAGCTCGAGCCCCTTCTTGGTCTTTTCGTCGGTCTGGCGCGCGGTCATCTTCGCGTAGATCTCGTCGACGAGACGACGGAACGCCGGGTCCAGACGATTGCGCGGATGCTTGAACGGCACCTTGATCTCGGCGATCACGCGGCCCGGGTTCGACGACAGCACCAGAATGCGGTCGCACATGAACACCGCTTCCTCGATGTTGTGCGTGACGATCAGCACCGCCTTGATCGGCATGCGGCCCTGCGTCCACAGATCGAGCAGGTCGGTACGCAGCGTTTCGGCGGTCAGCACGTCGAGTGCGGAAAACGGCTCGTCCATCAGCAGCAGTGTCGGATCGACGACGAGCGCACGCGCGAAGCCGACGCGCTGACGCATGCCGCCCGACAGCTCGCGCGGATACGCGTTTTCGAAGCCGTCGAGACCGATCAGGTCGATCGCCGCGAGCGCGCGAGTGCGCCGCTCCGACGCGCCGACGCCTTGTGCCTCGAGACCCGCTTCCACGTTCTGCAGCACGGTCAGCCACGGAAACAGCGCGAAGGTCTGGAACACCATCGCTACGCCCTTGGCCGGGCCTTCGAGCGGCTTGCCCATGTACGTGACTTCGCCGTCGGTCGGCTCGATCAGGCCGGCGATGATACGCAACAGCGTCGACTTGCCCGAGCCCGAACGGCCGAGCAGACCGACGATCTCGCCCTCGCGCAGCGACAGATTCGCGTCGTCGAGGACGAGCAGTTCACCCTGAGTCTTGTTGAAGCCGCGGCACACGTCCTTGACGCGCAGGATTTCCTCGCCGAGGCGCGGGGGCTTCGGCGGCGTCTGGATCGGCGCGGCGGTCATAGCAGCTTTAGGATTTTGCATCGCATTAAGCCTTCATTTCTCAATCTAGACGGAGCTTGCCTTCGGCGTAGGCGTACATCGGACGCCACAGCAGACGGTTGAACAGGGTCACGAACAGGGACATCACGGCGATGCCCACGATGATCTTCGGATAGTCGCCCGCCGCGGTGGTCTGCGCGATATAGGCGCCGAGGCCATGCGCGGCGACCTTGGTATCGCCCCACTGCACGAACTCGGCGACGATGCTCGCGTTCCACGCACCGCCCGACGCGGTGATCGCGCCCGTCACGTAGTACGGAAAAATGCCCGGCAGCATCGCCTGACGCCACCACTGCCAGCCGCGAATGTGAAAATTCTTGGCCGCCTCGCGGTAGTCGTTCGGATACGAGCTTGCACCGGCAATCACGTTGAACAGGATATACCACTGCGTGCCGAGCACGATCAGCGGCGACAGCCAGATGTCCGGATTCAGGTGAAAGCGCACGATGACGATCACGAACACCGGGAACAGCAGGTTCGCCGGGAACGCCGCGAGGAACTGCGCGAGCGGCTGCACCTTTTCCGCGAGCGCCGGGCGCAGGCCGATCAGCACGCCGACCGGCACCCAGATCACGGAGGCGATCGCGATCAGCACCACCACGCGCAGCAGCGTGATCAGGCCGAGCACGAACACGTGGCCGATCTCGTCGAGCGTGACGCCGGTGCGCACATAAAGAAACACGCGGTACACCACGTAGAGCGTGGCAAGCAGCACGATCGCCGCCCAGATGATGTCGCCGAGCTTCGAGTTCTTCTCGCGCTGCGGGATGTGAAAGCGCGGTGCGCTGAACGCCGGCAACTGGAAACGCACGCGCGCCGCGCGCGCGAACATCCAGCCGAGCGGCACCAGCAGCCGGTGAATCAGACGCGTGCGGCGGATCAGGTCGAGCAGCCACGATTCCGGCGCATCGCCCGAACTGGTGAACTCCATGCGGAACTTGTCGGCCCACGCGACGAGCGGACGGAACAGCAGCTGGTCATAGGCGAGGATCACGACCGTCATCGCGAGGATGACCCAGCCGATCGCGTGCAGATTCTTGTCGCTGATCGCCTGCGCGAGGTAGGCGCCGATGCCCGGCAGCGTAATCGTGTTGTTGCCGACCGTGATCGCTTCGGAAGCCACGACGAAGAACCAGCCGCCCGACATCGACATCATCATGTTCCAGATCAGGCCCGGCATCGAGAACGGCACTTCGAGCTTCCAGAAGCGCTGCCACGAAGTCAGGTGAAAGCCGCGCGACACCTCATCGAGGTCGCGCGGCACCGTGCGCAGCGACTGGTAGAAGCTGAACGTCATGTTCCACGCCTGGCTCGTGAAGATCGCGAAGATCGCGGCGAGCTCGGCGCCGAGCACGCGGCCCGGGAACATCGCGAGGAAGAAGGTGACCGTAAACGAGATGTAGCCGAGCACCGGCACCGACTGCAGGATGTCGAGAATCGGCACCAGCACGAGGCCGGCGCGGCGGCTCTTGGCGGCCAGCGTGCCGTAGACCAGCGTGAAGATCAGCGAGGCGACCATCGCCGCGAGCATGCGCAGCGTGGTGCGCATCGCGTACTCGGGCAGGTTGGCCGGATCGAGCGAGATCGCCTGGGTCTTTAGCGTCGACATCGGCGCGAGCGTCTCGTGAAAGCCGATCGACGCCATCGCGATCAGGCAGATGATCAGCGGGAACGCGACGAAGTCCCAGCGGTTGGGCAACACCCGCCATGCCGACGCATTGGCGGTGCGCTTCAGGTTAAAGCTGAAATCCATCAGATGCCCTCCCTCTTGAAACAGGCATTCGAACGCTCGAAGGAGGCCGCGGCTCCGCGGCGGTCTATGGGTCGGTCCGGAAAGCGGAAATCAGGCATGGCAAAACGCGCGTGCGTGGTAAATCGTTAGCGTTGGAGACACATGGGCCGGCAATGGGCAGTTACGTGGACGCGTCGCCCACGACCACAACCATCACGCCGAACTCCTGTCGCCGCGTGCGCCGCCCGAGGGCTGGCGGGCTTTCCTCGTTTTGGACGGCACGACACTACACCATCCTATGTTTCAGGCACAACCTTTCGCCGCAAATCGCGAGACGGCGTCGCACGCGCGGCGTAAGGCTTCAGCAAGCCCCGGCCCGCGTCGCCGCGCCGCACTGTACTCTGCTTGCGCGTACTTCGGCGTGACACGTCGCGAGGCTGTCTCGCGGCGTGGCGCGCAAGCCACATGGGCGCGTCGCCGCGGCCGCCGCCGCTCATTCGCTCCATCTGCCCGCGCAACTATCAAGAATGGCGCGCGGCTGCCGTTAAGAATCTGATCGGCGCGGCATATGCAGACAGCATCCCAGCAATAACGGTGGCAACGTGCTTCGCGACGGTTAAAATCGGGAAACGACGTACCTGTTTATCAGCGATTCATTCCGGGCATGGCGACGGCGCAGCGCGCGTCGCTCGTGACGGAGCGAAACCGCAGCTGACGCAGATAACGACACAGCGTTGAGAGCGCGCTGCCCACCAACAAGCAAGTTGCATGTCACAGCCAGACGGATCAGAGGGTCGATGAACAGGACAACCTTGCGCCAGGTAGCCGGGCCGGTCAGCTTCGTGCTGATCGTCCTCGTCTGCTGGTTCGTGGCTGGCATGGTCGCGGACCGGATGGTACAGCAAGAGCTGGACGCGGCGTTGCACACGCAGCGGCAAATGTCCACGTCGATCGTCGACAACATGGCTGAAGTGATTGCCAGCGACCTCGCGATGTCCCGCGCCATCCCCGCAACCATGGCCGAAATGGACGTGGTCCAGCGTGCCCTCGTGCAATCGCAGAATTATGCCGTGAACGGCGAGGCGGCGGAACCCGCCTTGCGGGCCGCGTTGCTGAAGGACCCGCAGATGGCCGCGGTCAGCAGATTCCTGCATGAAGCGCAAGGCTTCTCCGGGCTCGACCAGGTCTGGATCGTCAATGCGAACGGCATCTGCGTCGCCTCCAGCAGCACGATGTCGAACCCCGAGGGCGCGCAGCAATCGTTCGTCGGCATGGATATGCGCGCGCGCGGCTATCTGACGAGCGCACTGCTCGGCGCGTTCGCTGAAGCCTACGGCGTCGGTCGCGCGAGCGGCGAGCCAGGCATCTTCATTGCCGCGCCGGTGTACTCGAAGGGGCTGCTGGTCGGCGCGGTGGTGGCCAAGGTCGGCATCGCGCGATTGCGCCACTGGGTCGCGCACGCGGGCACCTTCGTCGCCGACGACAACGGCGTCATCATCATGGCGCACAACAGCGCGCTCGAAGGCCACGCATTGCCGAACTCGCGCGTCACGCAGATGAGCCCCGCCGAGCGGCGCATCATCTACCGCCGCGAGACGTTCCCCGACATGCTGATCCGCGAAGACACGCAAGTGCGTGAGCAGGCGCCGTGGGTGCCGGCCTCGGTCGCCGCGCAGCTGTTCGGCATGATCGAGCAGCCGGCCCCGGCGCTCTATCAGAACCGCGGTGGCCTGAACTCCGGACTCTCCGCGCATCTGGTCGATCCGCTCGCCGCGTGGCCGGAACTGCTGCGCAACCACAAGCGCGACCATCTGCTCGTGTTCCTGACGCTGTCCGGCACCGTCGCGCTCGCGTGGGTGATCACCGTGTCCTACGTGCGCGAGCGGCGCCACCATCGCGCGACCCGCGATCTCGCCGAGCAGTTGCAGTCGGCCAATACGCTGCTGTCGGCCGAGGCGCGGCACGATGCGTTGACCGGCGCGCTGTCGCGGCGCTATTTCCTCGACCTGCTGCGCCACGAGATCGATCGCGCGCACGCGGGCCGCGAGCCGCTGTGCATGGCGATCGCCGATCTCGACCACTTCAAGCAGATCAACGACCGCTTCGGCCACGCCGCCGGCGACCGCGCGCTCGAACATTTCGTCGATACGTGTCGCGCCGAGCTGCGCAGCTCCGACGCGATCGGCCGGCTCGGCGGCGAAGAGTTCGGCCTGCTGCTGCCGGCCACCGATCTGGCAGGCGGGCGCGAGGTGGTCGAGCGTCTGCGGCTGCGGCTGAAAGCGATACCCTCGCCGAAGCTGCCGGCCGCGGCGGGGCTGAGCGTGAGCATCGGCATCACCGAGCTGTCGCCCGACGATCTGCCCGAGCGCCTGATGAGCCGGGCCGATACCGCGCTGTACGCGGCGAAAACCGGCGGGCGCGACCGCACCGAAGCGCTGCCGCCCGACGATACCGCACCGCCTGCGCGCACGGCGGTGAACGCATGGTGAATGCCCGACGCTAGCCGAAGTACTCAGCGCGACGGTATCGCCCTCTCCGCTTAGCCAACCCACGCCAACACCCTGCCCGCGCTAAAACGACGCCGAGCTTCCCGCAACGAAGCAGGTATCATCAATCCTGATATCGGAGTGTCACTACCGCACTAACGGGAGATTCGCATGAAGGGAAATCTGGTGATCGTCTGTCGCGATCAGGACGCTGAGGCATTCGACCATCTGCTCGCCGAATACGGCGCGTTCCAGACGCGTCTGTCGTCGACCGCGTGGTATCTGAAACTGGAGGTCGCGCCGGAATTGATTCAGGAGGAAATACTCGCGCGGCTCGGCAAATATACGACGCACTATATTTTCGAGGCGGAATCGGTGACGTGGAATACCGTCGATAGCGAAACGGCGAATGCGTTGAATACGCTGTTTTCGGACTGACCTCTCGCCGTTCGCGATGCCGACGCCCCGCGCGCGCATCGCGACTCCAATACCCCGCTCCTACCACGCATTTTCCGAGGCCGTCGCGACCCGCGGCAGCACTTCGAACGGAAAGCTCATCAACACCCGCAAACCGCGGCCGTCGTGATTGCCGATTTCCCACTCACCGCCCGCGCGCCGCACCAGCCGCTCGACGATCGCAAGGCCCAGCCCGCTGTGGCCGTTGCCGCCGCGCGCCGGATCGAGCCGCACGAACGGCCGGCTCGCGCTGATCAGATCCTGGGCGGCGATGCCCTTGCCGTTGTCGCTAACGGATAGCGTAAAACCCTGCGGTGTGCGCGCAGTCGCGACGACCACCGGCGGCGCGCCATACGCATGCGCGTTGTCGATCAGGTTCGACAGGATCCGGTCGAGCGTGGCGGCAGGCAGCTGAAACGACGGCCCGGCGTTCAGCTCCGTGTGTACGATCGGCGCGCCGCTGGCCACCGCCCGATAACTGCGCACGACACGCTCGCACTGTGCATCGACTTCCACGGGTTCGCTGCGGTCCGCTCCGTCGTGCGCGAACAGCAGGAACTGCTCGACGATATGCGTCATCGAATCGACGTCGCGCACGACGCCGTCGCGTGTCTTCGCGTCGTCCATCATTTCGGCGCGCAGCCGCAGACGCGCGAGCGGCGTCTTCAGGTCATGCGCGACACCGGCCAGCATCACCGCGCGATCGTTCTCGGTGCGCGCGACTTCCTGCACCATCTGATTGAAGCCATGTGTGAGTTGCCGCAACTCGCGCGGCCCGCGCTCCGGCACCGGCGGCACCGGCAGCCCGCGGCCGAAGCGCGCGACCGCCTGCGCGAGCAAGCGCAGTGGCCGCTGGAGAGCCCAGGCGGCGAACAGCGCTGCCATCACCGCGAACGAGAAAATAATGACGAGCCACGACACCGTGCGGTCGAGCGAGCGCGGCATGCGCAGCGGTTGAACCGGCACGACGATCCAGTTTCGATCAGTCGCGGCGCGCACCCATAGCGTGGGCGGTCCGCCGGGCGGACTGATGCGCACCTGGGTGTCGGCCGGCATGCGGTCGCGCACGTCCTCGACGAAACGCTCGAGCGGCGGCGGCATGTTCGCGCTGGCTGCCGGTACATCCGGGCTGGCCGGGTCGACCAGCTTCACGCGCGACGGCAACGGTTGATCCGGTGTGCGGGCGACGTGCTGACGCACCGCGTCGACGAGGAAGGTCGCTTCCTCGACCGCGTAGCGCGTTTGCAGTTGCGAACGTTCGAGCCGCATCAGCGCGTACCACGCGAAATGCGACAACATCAGCACCGCGACGACGAGCAGTGCGAGCCGCCCGAACAGCGAATCAATGGGCCGACGCATGCTGCTCGCCGTCCGGCACGAACACGTAACCGCGGCCGCGCACAGTCTGGATGAAGCGCGGTGTGGATGGATCGGTTTCGAGAATGCGACGCAGGCGCCACACCTGCACGTCGATGCCGCGGTCGGTACCGTCGTACTCGGGACCGTGCAGCAGTTCCAGCAGGCGCTCGCGCGTGAGCGTGCGCATGGGGTGATTGACGAAGATCTTCAGCAGAGCGAACTCGCTGCCCGACAGCGTGAGCGGCTTGTCTTCGAGATGCAGCGTGCGTGACTGGAAATCCAGCGTGAAGCGGCCGAAGCTGAACGGTTCGCGCTGTTCGGGCGCGGCCGCCGACGGCAGCGTGCGGCGCCGCCGCAGCACCGCCTGCACGCGCGCGAGCAGTTCGCGCGGATTGAACGGCTTGCCGAGGTAGTCGTCCGCGCCGAGTTCGAGGCCGACGATACGGTCGACGTCGTCGGCGCGCGCGGTCAGCATGATGACAGGGATATCGTCGCCCGATGCGCGCAGCTTGCGCAGCGCGGTGAGGCCGTCCACGCCGGGCATCATCAGGTCCAGCACGATGAGGTCGGGGCGCTCGCGCTCGAGGCGCCGTTCGAGTGAGCCCGCGTCGTGCAGCACCGAAACTTCGATGCCCTGACGGGCCAGATAGTCGCGCAGCAGATCGCGCAGTTCGACGTCGTCGTCGACGACCAGGATTTGAGTAGCCATGAAATGAAGTTTAACGCGCGGCAGAAAGGGATTTCGTTTTCCAAACGGTCTGAAGGGTTACCGGGTGTTACGGTGAAAGCCGCGCGTAATTGCTGGTAATAGCGGCGTCCTGGCGCGTAACACAGCGGCGCACGCGGTTCTCTACGCTGTGCCTTACCGAGTGCAGGCAGTCCAAAGACCGGTTGCATCGTCGGCTATTCCATTACAAGGAGCCTCATATGTCCACCAAAAAGATGTCGCGCGTTCTCGCCGTTGCTGCCACCGCTCTCGCCATCGGCGCGGGCGCCGCTTACGCCGCTCAACCCGCCGCTCAACCCGCCGAGCAGGCGCACGGCGGCCCTGGCGGCTGGCACGGCCACTTCATGAAGGAACTCACCCAACTCCACGATCAGCTGAAGCTGAACGCGGATCAGGAAAAGTTGTGGCAAAGCGCGCTCGATACGATGAAGCAGAATCATGAAGCGATGCGCGCGAACCACAACCAGGCTCACGACCAGTTCAAGGCCGCGCAGCAGCAGCCGATCCTCGATCTGAACGCGATGGCCGCGACGCATCAGCAGATCGAGCAGAAGGACGCGCAACTGCGTCAGCAAACCACCGACGCATGGCTCAAGTTCTATAACGGCCTGAACGACCAGCAGAAGACCACTGTCAGCACGGCGATCAAGCAGCGCTTCTCGCGGATGGAACAGCGTCACGAGAAGATGCGCGAGCGTTGGGAGCATCACCAAGGCGCGGCGTCGGCGCCGGCCGCTAATCAGTAAGCGGCGCGTTGCATCCGCGAGGCGTGCCAGGGAAGGCGCCTCGCAAATAGAAAAACGCCACGGAAGAGGTTTTCCGTGGCGTTGCCGTTTGGCGCTGCTCGCGGCTCGATCCGCTGGCCGCGGGCCCGCGCGAATCGACCGCTCGGATCAGCCGTTCAACTGGCCGAGATCGAACAGCAGCACTTCCGCGTCGTCGCCCTTTTCGAGCGTCACCGTGTCGACATCACTGAGCTTCGCGGCATCGCCCGCTTCGAGCACCGTGCCGTTCACGCTCAGCGTGCCGCGCGCGACGTGCAGATAGGCGAGACGCCCGGCCGGTATTGCGAAGGTCGCGTGTTCGGCGCCGTCGAACAGTCCCGCGTAGATCGACGCGTCCGCATGGATCGTCACCGAGCCGTCGCGGCCGTCGGGCGACGCGATCACGCGCAGGCGGCCGCGCTTGCTGTCGGCGTCGAAGCGCTTTTCCTCGTAGCCGGGCTGATCGCCCGCGCGGCGCGGAATGATCCAGATCTGCAGCAGATGCGCGGGTTCGTCGCGCGACGCGTTGAACTCGCTGTGCTGCACGCCGGTGCCCGCACTCATGCGCTGCACGTCGCCGGGACGGATCGTCGAGCCGTTGCCCATGCTGTCGCGATGCGCGAGCGCGCCCTCGAGCACATACGTGACGATCTCCATGTCACGATGCCCATGCGCGCCGAAACCCTGGCCGCCGGCGATGCGGTCTTCGTTGATCACGCGCAGCGGTCCGAAGTGCACATGCTCGGGGTCGCGGTAATCGGCAAACGAGAAGCTGTGATACGAGTCGAGCCAGCCGTGGTTGGCGTGACCGCGTTCTGCGGAGCGGCGAATCTCGATCATGGAAAGTCTCCCGGTAAGTACTCAATCAGAGCGATGCGAGGAATGTAGGGGCTGCGTGCCCACTAAACAATCGTGCGCGACCGCACCGCAGCGTTCCATCGCTGCATGCAATCGCACGCACGACGCGGCCGGCGAGCTGACCGCGCGGAAAGGCGGGCGCCCGGATGCCCGGCGCCCGCAAAACCGCGCCGGCGTCGCGCACGCACAACGCGCTGCGCGGCGTCTTGCCGCTCGCTGCCGCCCCGCACTGGCAGCTTGCCGCTCTTCGGGTAAAATACCGCGCTTTTCAAGCCGCGTGGACGTCCCGCGGGACGTGCGGCCGCGCGGGCAAGCCTCGCCGGGCCGGCCGCAACCGGTGCGCGACGGGCTCCGACTCGGCGCCACACCCGCGCGAGGCACGTCCGGCAAGCACCGAACGCACCGGAACAGCGCACCACGTCGGACGAACCGCCCGCGCAAGAACGACGAGCACGCGGCGACAATCCCTGCGGCACGGCAATTTTGACCGCCTAGAATAGCGACCGTCGGCCCTCGGCCGGCGCTCGTCGGGTCGAGTCATCACGACGATCAGATTGGTTCAGGAGAAACATGAAGAAGTTCGCACTGTGCGTGGCTCTGGCAGTCATGGCCACCGGCGCGATGGCGAAAGAATGGAAAACGGTGCGCATCGGGGTCGACGCCAGTTATCCGCCATTCGAATCGAAGGCGCCTAATCGCGACATCGTCGTGCAAGTGGCACCGAAGGTGACAACCGAAGGTGGCAATACCAGGCAGTAGATTCAAAACAATCCGAGACGAAAGTCCCAAAAGCGCGCTGCAGGAGCCACCAACGTTCCTGCGGCATGATTTGCACAGCGGCACGCTGTGCGCCGCGGATCACGGCGAGCCAGGCGCTCGACCCCGACGCGGCGCATCGCGGGCCGCGTCTTTCGCGGTGCGCGAGAAACGCATCGTCGAGGACTTCCTATGTTCCTTCAAGGCTACGGCCCGCTACTCCTCAGCGGCACCTGGCAAACCGTCAAGCTGGCGGTGTTCTCGCTCGCGCTCGCGTTCGTGCTCGGCCTGCTCGGCGCGGCGGCGAAATTGTCGAAGAACCGCCTGTCGAACGGCATCGGCACCGTCTACACGACGCTCGTGCGCGGCGTGCCCGATCTCGTGCTGATGCTGCTGCTGTTCTATAGCATCCAGATCTGGCTTAACAACCTGACCGACGCGATGGGCTGGGACCAGATCGACATCGACCCGTTCGTGGCCGGCGTCGCGGTGCTCGGCTTCATCTACGGCGCGTACTTCACCGAGACGTTCCGCGGCGCGTTTCTCGCGGTGCCGCGCGGCCAGCTCGAAGCGGGCGCGGCCTACGGCATGACGAGCTGGCAGGTGTTCTCGCGCGTGATGTTCCCGCAGATGATGCGCTTCGCGCTGCCGGGCATCGGCAACAACTGGCAGGTGATGGTCAAGGCGACCGCGCTCGTGTCGATCATCGGTCTCGCCGACGTCGTCAAGGCCTCGCAGGACGCCGGCAAGGGCACCCTGCGGTTCTTCTTCTTCACCCTGCTCGCGGGGGCGATCTATCTCGTCATCACCACAGTATCGAACTTCGTGCTGATGTACCTCGAAAAGCGTTACTCGACCGGCGTGCGAAAGGCGGACCTATGATCGAGATCATTCAGCAATACTGGCGCAACTATCTTTTCACCGATGGCTATCGCTTCACCGGTGTCGCAATCACGTTGTGGCTGCTGGTCGTGTCGATCGGCCTCGGCTTCTGCCTGTCGGTGCCGCTCGCGGTCGCGCGCGTGTCGAAGAAGAAATGGCTCGCGGGCCTCGTGTGGCTCTATACCTATATCTTCCGCGGCACGCCGCTCTATGTGCAACTGCTGCTGTGCTACACGGGTCTCTACAGCCTCGAGATCATCCGCAACAACGAGCTGACCAACGCGTTCTTCCGCGACGGCATGCACTGCACGCTGCTCGCGTTCACGCTGAACACTTGCGCGTACACGACCGAAATCTTCGCGGGCGCGATCAAGGCGACGCCTTACGGCGAGATCGAAGCGGCGCGCGCGTACGGCATGTCGTCGTTCACGCTGTACCGGCGCGTGATTCTGCCGTCGGCGCTGCGCCGCGCACTGCCCTACTACAGCAACGAAGTGATCCTGATGTTGCACGCGACCACGGTCGCGTTCACGGCCACGGTGCCGGACATCCTGAAGATCGCGCGCGACGTGAACTCCGCGACGTATCAGTCGTTCAACGCGTTCGGCATCGCCGCGCTGCTGTATCTGTGTATTTCTTTCGCGCTCGTGTGGCTGTTCCGCCGCGCCGAGCGTCGCTGGCTCGCTTACCTGCGGCCGCAAGGCAAGTAACTGCGCGTCCATAGACAAGCAAGCTCGTTAAGGATCCTGATGAACTCCAAGAAGCAGAAGCTCTTCGTCGACGAGCTTCACAAAAAGTACGGCGACAACGAAGTCCTCAAGGGCGTGTCGCTGAAAGCCAATGCCGGCGACGTGATCAGCGTGATCGGTTCGTCCGGCTCCGGCAAGAGCACGATGCTTCGCTGCATCAACTTTCTCGAACAGCCGAACGCGGGGCGCATTTTCGTCGACGGCGAGGAAGTGCGCACGCAGACCGCCAAAGACGGCGCGCTGCGCGTGTCGAACCCGAAACAGTTGCAGCGCGTGCGCACCAAGCTTTCGATGGTGTTCCAGCACTTCAACCTGTGGTCGCACATGAACGTACTCGAGAACATCATCGAGGCGCCGGTGCATGTACTCGGTCTGAAGCGCAAGGAAGCCGAGGACCGCGCGCGCGAATATCTGGAGAAAGTCGGCCTCGCGCCGCGTCTCGAGAAGCAGTATCCGTCGCATCTGTCGGGCGGCCAGCAGCAGCGCGTGGCGATTGCGCGGGCGCTGGCGATGCACCCGGATGTGATGCTGTTCGACGAACCGACCTCGGCGCTCGACCCGGAGCTCGTCGGCGAAGTGCTCAAGGTGATGCAAAAGCTCGCCGAGGAAGGCCGCACGATGATCGTCGTCACACACGAAATGGGCTTCGCGCGCAACGTGTCGAACCATGTGATGTTCCTGCACCAGGGCCGCGTCGAGGAAGAAGGCCATCCCGACGAAGTGTTCAAAAACACGAAAAGCGAGCGTCTGAAGCAATTCCTGTCGGGCAGTCTCAAGTAATAAAAATTGCCCCGCGACTTACGATGCGAATAACATCGAAAATGTAGTCAATGTAGTTTTACAAGGCGCTTACGAGCGCCTTTTTCATTTCTACCGCGCCCTTCCCCCGGCCATTCGAACGACGAAAAGCGCCGAAAATCCCACAAAACGGGCTATTCCGGCCTGGTTTTCGCCCTAACCTGCCACTTTTGACTCGTCAATAGTGACAATCCTTAATGCGTCCCCTTCTGAGCCGCGCTTCCCTTGCCGGACAAGGCTCTGCGCCATTTTCCGAGGGGTTCCTCCGGGTTCCGCCGCACATTCGTATTGCAATTTGGCGACACCGCCTGTGGACGGTACTAATTTCTTCTCCCAGTTAAAGTTATTTTTGATAAATTGGTAACCAAAGTAGCAAAACAAAGTTGATTAAAAGTAGTTTCACTTCAAAACACAGAGGAGAACCGGTCGGCGTGGGATCGGCATGACGCAAAGATAGCTCGACGCTACATGTCATGGCAGGAGCACCCCTATCCACCCGCCACTCTCCCCTGGTACCGCTTTCTGTTCGGCGCTGATCGCGTCCGAACACCACTCGCAGTACTGGGTTTCTTTTTTTGACAGGGTATGGAGGAGAAGATGAAGAAAGCTTTGCTCGTCGCTGCGCTGATGTCGGCCGGCGTTGTTGCACACGCTCAGAGCAGCGTCACGCTGTATGGCCGTTTGGATGCAGGTCTCGAGTACATGTCGGGCGTCCCGACCGGCGCTAACGCCAACGGCGCGGCCAACACCAGCTCGAACCGCTTCAAGGCGGAAAGCGGCGACTGGGGCACCAGCCTGTGGGGCATGAAGGGTGTCGAGGACATCGGCGCTGGCAACAAGATTCTGTTCCAGTTGGAAGGCTCGTTCAACACGATGACGGGCGCGGGTCCTGGCGGCGGTGGTCTCTTCAATCGCTGGGCAACGGTCGGCATTTCGAACGACCAGTTCGGTACGTTCACGATGGGCCGCATGCTCTTCATCTCGAACGGCGTGTGGGACTTCGACCCGTTCGGTCAGTCCGACTGGTCGTCGGCATCGCTCGTGCGTGGCCGCAACTGGCCGCAGTCGAGCAACAACTTCGCGTACCAGTCGCCGAAGATCGCGGGCTTTGACTTCTACGGTCAATACGCGCTGTCGAACGCGACGAGCTGGAACGGTAACGGCACGACGCCGCAAGGTCGCGAAGCTGGCGCGCAGGTCACCTACACGACCTCGCTGTTCCAGATCCGCGGTCTGTACGACGAAATTCGCAACCCGACGACCGGCGGTTTGTGGGGTGGCCCGGTCGCCAACAACGGCATCAACACGGCTAACACGAGCAACGGCGTATTCGCGGCATCGCGCGAGTACTCAGCTCTGGTGAACGTGTTCCTCGGCCAGTTCAAGATTCAGGCCGCTTACCAGGCAGTCCGCTCGGCAGGTGCGACGAACGTTGCTCCTGGTCAGCCGACCACCCTGGATCACGAATGGGGCGGTGTGACGTGGCAGGCAACGCCGGCTGCAGCGCTGATCGCGGCGGTCTATCACGTGAACGGCAACAACGGCGCGGGCAATGCGACGATCTACACGGTTGGCGGTTCGTACAACCTGTCGAAGCGCACGCTGCTCGACCTGCAGGCGGCAACGGTGCGCAACAGCCGCAATGCTAACTTCGGTCTGAACGCGAACAATGCGGGCTTCGCCGCTGCAACGGACAACCCGCTGCAAGGCCGCCAGCAAACCGGCGTGTACGCAGGTATCCAGCACTCGTTCTAATCGAACGGTGCGCCCCGAGGGTCACACCTCGGGGTGTAACACAGGTTTCTTCAAGAGAATCTTTTTCACGCTGCTGCGAGAGGCGCGTATCGGTGCAATATCCGCAAGGGTATTGCACCGTTTTTTCTTCGGCGGCCGAATTTGAGTTCTTGCGCGCACCGGGCCGGTGCGTGCTTGCGCGGCTTTAGACGGCCGCTTCGTTCTCTTCGCCGGTACGGATGCGGATCACGCGCTCGACATCCGCGACGAAGATCTTGCCGTCGCCGATCTTGCCGGTGCGCGCCGCGCCGATGATCGCGTCGATGACCTGATCGCACTGGCTGTCCGCGACCACGACTTCGATCTTCACTTTCGGCAGAAAGTCGACCACGTACTCCGCGCCACGATACAGCTCGGTATGCCCTTTCTGGCGGCCGAACCCCTTGACCTCGGTAACGGTCAGGCCGGTGAGGCCGACTTCCGCGAGCGCCTCGCGCACTTCGTCGAGTTTGAACGGTTTGATGACTGCGGTGATGCGCTTCAT
Source organism: Paraburkholderia sp. BR10923 (assembly GCF_040948765.1). NCBI lineage: Bacteria > Pseudomonadati > Pseudomonadota > Betaproteobacteria > Burkholderiales > Burkholderiaceae > Paraburkholderia > Paraburkholderia sp. BR10923. The sequence continues at coordinate 106,181 of NZ_JBFPKO010000024.1, forward strand.
GGCGACCTCGTCTCTTGATGGGAAGAGTGAAAAGGGAAAAGATGATTTTTATTCTACGCCGCGCCGGATGCATTGCGGCATCCGCGCGCGGGTGCCGTCTTTCACTCCACCGGTTCGGTGTAGCGCGACGTGATCGGATAGCGCCAGTCGCGGCCGAACGCGCGATGCGTGACGCGGATGCCGATCGGCGCCTGACGGCGCTTGTACTCGTTGATTTTGATCAGGCGCGTGACCCGTTTCACGTCGTCGACCCGATAGCCAGCCGCGATGATTTCCGCGAGCGAACGGTCCTCCTCCATGTACATGCGCATGATCGCGTCGAGTACTTCGTATTCGGGCAGGCTGTCCTGGTCGGTCTGGTTCTCGCGCAGCTCGGCGGACGGCGCACGCGTCAGGATCCGCTCGGGAATCACGTCGCGCTTTGCAAACGTCGTGGCGGCGTTGCGATAGCGGCACAGCCGGTACACGAGCGTCTTCGCGATGTCCTTGATCACCGCGAAGCCGCCGGCCATGTCGCCGTACAGCGTGCAGTAGCCGACCGCCATCTCGCTCTTGTTGCCGGTGGTCAGCACGATCGAGCCGAATTTGTTCGACAGCGCCATCAGCAGCGTGCCGCGAATGCGCGCCTGAATGTTCTCTTCGGTCGCGTCTTCGGCGCGGCCCGCGAACTCTTCGGCGAGCGACGCGCGAAACGCATCGAACATTGGCGCGATCGCGATCTCGTCGTAACGCACGCCGACGCGGCGCGCCATCTCGGCGGCGTCGGTCGTGGAAATGTCGGCCGTGTAGCGCGACGGCATCATCACCGCGCGCACCTTGTCGGCGCCGAGCGCGTCGCACGCAACGGCCAGCACGAGCGCCGAATCGACGCCGCCCGACAAACCGATCAGCGCGCCCGGAAAACCGTTCTTGCCGATGTAGTCGCGCACGCCCATCACGAGCGCCGCGTACACCTGCGCTTCGATCGACTGCTCCGGCGCGATCGCGGCCGGCAACGGCTTGCCGTCCTCGAACTCGACGATCGCCGTGGCTTCCTCGAACTGCGCGAGCTTCGCGACGAGTGCGCCCTGCGCGTCGAGCACGAACGAGCCGCCGTCGAACACGAGTTCGTCCTGCCCGCCGACCATATTCACATAGACCATCGGAATGCCCGTCTCGCGAATGCGCGCGCGCAAGATGTCGAAGCGCACCGCTTCCTTGTTCAGGTGATATGGCGAGCCGTTCGGAATCAGCAGCACCTGCGCGCCCGCGGCCTTCGCCATCTGCGCGGCCGACGCATGCCATGCGTCCTCGCAGATCACGACGCCGTACTTGATCCCATCCAGTTCGAACACGAACGGCTGCGGGTCCGCGGCGAAGTAGCGCTTTTCGTCGAACACCTCGGTGTTCGGCAGATCCTGCTTGCGATAGGTGCCCTTCACTTCGCCGTCGACGATCAGCGACGCCGCGTTGAAGGTATCGACCGGCGGCACGCCGCGCTCGATCGGCGCGTTTGCATTAACATGGCCGTTCGCCGCGTTGTGCACGAGCTTGTGCGCGAGGTTGTCCGACCCGTCGCGCAGCGGATGACCGACGATCACATGCAGACCGGTGAACGGCTTCAACTGCGCGGCGAGATCGGCCAACGCGGCCGCGCTCGCGGTATAGAACGCGGGGCGCAGCAGCAGGTCTTCGGGCGGATAACCCGACAACGCGAGTTCAGGCGCGACCAGCAGCTTCGCACCATCCCTGTGCGCGGCGCGCGCGGCGGCGACGATCTTCGCGACGTTGCCGGCGAAGTCGCCGACGGTGACATTGATTTGAGCAAGAGCGATTCGGGTCTTCATGGCAGGATCGACAGGCAAGCCTTCACGGCTCGCGGTACCGCGGCTCGATGGCTCGACGGAATTGAACAAACCGGATAAACGAACTCAACGAACGACGTGGCAGCTTCAGCTTCATCGCGCCGCGCCGGTCATTGCAAACAGTCACTCAGATTGAACCAGCAACGTATCGATTATCGCACGGGCATTCTGGCATCGCCCTCCGAGGTGGACGCCGCCGAGTGGAACGCCCTCCTTGCCGCGCAGCCGCAGCCCACGCCGTTTTTGCGGCACGAGTTCCTGAGTGCGCTGAACGCGACGCAATGCGCGGTTCCCGACACCGGTTGGGCGCCGCAATTCGTCACACTGACCGACGCACGCACGGGCAAGCTCGCGGCGGCGGCCCCCGTCTATCTGAAGGGTCACTCCTACGGCGAGTACGTGTTCGACTGGGCCTGGGCCGACGCGTACAAGCGCAACGGCCTGCCCTACTACCCCAAGCTGCTATGCGCGGTGCCGTTCACGCCGGTGCAGGGCAACCGCCTGCTATCGGCGAACGAGCACGCGTTGCGCCATCTCGCGGCCACGTTGATGGCGTTCGCCGAGCAGGCCGAGGTGTCGTCGCTGCATGTGCTGTTTCCGACGCAGAGCGAAGCCGACGCGCTCACCGATATCGGCATGATGCAACGCGAAGGCGTGCAGTTTCACTGGCTCAACGACGGCTACCGCGACTTCGACGACTTCCTGTCGACGCTCGAACAGAAGAAGCGCAAGAACATTCGCGCCGAACGTCGCAAGGTGCACGAGGCCGGCATCACGATGCGGCGCATCCGCGGCGAAGACATCAAGGATGCCGACTGGCGCTTCTTCAGCAAGTGCTATCGGCAAACCTATCGCGAGCATTTTTCGAGTCCGTATCTGAACCTAGATTTCTTCCGGATGATCGGCGCGTCGATGCCGGAGAATCTGCTGCTGGTGATCGCCGAATATGAAGGCAAGCCGATCGCGAGCTCGCTCGTCGTCTATCAGCGCGACGACAAAACCGGCGGCACCTTGTATGGCCGCTACTGGGGCGCGCTCGAACACGTGCCGTGCTTGCACTTCGAAACCGCGTACTATCAGCCGCTCGAATTCTGCATCGAAGAAAAGCTCGGCGCATTCGAGGGCGGCGCGCAGGGCGAGCACAAGATGGCGCGCGGCTTTCTGCCGACGGTCACGCGCTCCACGCATTGGCTCGCGCATCCGGCGTTCGCCGATGCGGTCGGCCATTTCCTCGACAACGAAAAGAACAGCATTCACGCATACGTGGACGAGCTGCGCGAACACAATCCGTTCAAAGGCTAGAAGCGCGGTTATGGCGTGGTTTCTCTATCTGCTCGAATGCTCGGACGGCAGCGTCTATACCGGCATCGCTACCGATGTCGCCGCCCGCTTCGACAAACACGTGAGCGGCACGGGCGCGCGTTATACGCGCTCGCGCAAGCCGGTGCGGGTGCTGGCGTCGTTCGAGCTGGCGGACCGCTCGAGCGCGTCGAGCGCCGAGTATTGGGTCAAGCGGCTCACGGCCGCCGATAAGCGGGCGCTCGCGGCCGGGGTGTTCACGCTGCAGTCGGTGTTGCCGGCGGTGGCAGTGAACGACGCCGCTGACGACGGCGCGAGCTCCGACGGCTGAGTCGTGCTACCCCCTCGCCTCCCGCATCCTCTCTGTCAACAGCCGATGCACGCGCGCGAGCTCGCCCACCACATCCGCTTCCAGCGACGTCAACCGCTCGCGCGCGGGTAACTCGAGCCGCACTGGCCGCAACGTGCGGTTCAGCGCGGCCTCGATCGCCGCGCTCATCGCCACGACCCATTCGTCGAGTTCGCTATGCACGTCGCGACGGTTCGCGGTAAGGCGCAACTGCGTCGCGGTGCCGGCCATCCGCCGCAGCAGACTCAGCACCGTCAGCGTGACGGTATCGGCCATCGAGTCCTCGAGCTTTTCTAGCCGCACGCGGCCGATCGCTTCTTCCGCGTTGTTGCTGGTGAGACCCGCGGCGCGGCGCAATTGCTCGATCTCCTTGCCGCTGTGCCGCGGCGCTTCGAGCGACGCGCGCAGATACGCGAGATTCGCGCGCACCGCGTCGCCGAGATAGACGCGCAGGTCGAGCTTCTCGCGCGTCGGCCACAGAAGGAAGGTCGCGACGAGCGCGAGCACGCAGCCGAGCACGTTGTTGCCGAGCCGCGTCAGCGCGAACGACAGTTCGTTGGCGCCCGGCGTCGCGAAGTCGGCGACGAGCACGAAGGTCGGCGTCAGGAACAGCACGAACAGGCTGTAGCTGACGGGGCGCAGCGCCATCGTCGCCATCACGAGCGGGAACACCGCGAGCGAGATGCCGAGCGGCGAATGAATCGCGTAGCCGATCGCCGCCGCGAGCACGCCGCCGACGATACTGCCCGCCGCGCGTTCGATGCTGCGCGGCCAGGTCGCGGCGATCGACGGCTGCAGGATCAGAAGAGTGGCCATCGTCGCCCAATAGCCGAACGGCAGACCGAGCGCCCGAATCACGACGAAGCCCGCGGTCGTCGTCACGCCGACACGCGCCGCATGGCGCAAGCCGACCGACTGCCACGACAGGTTCGCCTTCAGCGCCGACCACGCGCGCGCCGTATAACGCGCGACGCATGCGCTCCACGGCTCGGCATGCACCTCACGCGGCGCGAAATCGACGAGCTCGAAACCGGATTGCAGCTTCACCGGTTCGAGCAGCGCGCTTTCGAGCCGATGCGCGAAACGCCGCAGACGCGCCTGCGGCTGCGCCAGACGTTCCCAGCGCGCGTCGCCGGTCGCGCTGCCGATGTCGCTCAGCACTTCGCCGATCGCATTGAGCAGGCGCACCGCGCGTTGCGTGCGGCGCGGATCGTCGGGCACTTTCTCGCCCGCGCCCGACACCGCGATCAGATAAGCGAACAACGCTTCGCCATCGGTCAGCAAGCCGAGCAGCGTGTCATAGACGGCCGCGCCGCCCGCTTTCGATGCAGGCACGTTCGCGAGCGCATCGCGCGAGCGTTCGAGCGACGCGCGCGCATCGGCGCGAAAGCGCGCGGCATGCGTGGCCCATTCGCGCGGCGCGGCTCGTCCGCCGACGAGCCGCGCGCTATCGAACGCGATATCGGCGAGGCGCAGATACACCGTGCGCAGCGACGCGCGGCTCGCGCCGAACGGATGGATGCGCCACACGGTCAGGCTCAGCACGATCGCGAACAGACAGCCGAGCAGATAGACGCCGAGAAACTCGACACCGGCTCGCGCGTCATGCATCGGCCGATCGACCATCACGACGCAAGCGGTCGCCGCGAGGATCGTCACCTGCGACGTGGCCGCGCCCCAGATGCGGCCGAACGCGCCGAGCGTCGTGAACGCGAGCACCGCGAGCGCGGCCCACGCGGTGCCCGACGCGGATGCGAACGCGGCGATGCCCCCGCACAGCGTCGACAGCAGCGCGAAGCCCATCATCGACATGAAGCGCGCGCGGTTCGAGCCGGCCGCATCGGCGAGGCAGGTCCAGAACGCGCCAATTGCGGCCCACGCGAACACCGGATCGTGCAGCACGTTGCCGAGCGCGAGCATCGCCGTCGATGCGCACGCGGCCCTCAAGCCCTCCGACAGATTCGCCTCGCTCGCCGCGAACGACACCATCCAGACCGGCCGCTTGCGATAGATCGCGCTGACGACCGAATTCAGCCGGGTCGACCAGCGCGGCGATGTCGAGTGGGACTTGCTGCGGTTCATCATCCGGATAGTGCTCGTTGAAGTGATGGAAACGCGCGTGGATGCCGTGAGTTCGCGCGCGAGCTCGTGCGGCGAATGATAAGGGTTTACACCTAAATATAAAAATGCGTTCCGTTCATCGAAGCGATGCGTTCAGGTTATGCGCGCCGCAAAGCGCATAAAAAAACCGCGCGGTCCTTGCGGACTGGCGCGGTTTTCGTACTGCATGCAGCGAGCGGATGAACCGTGGTGCGCTTACTTCTTGTAGTTCGCCACGCCTTCGCTGATTTCCTTGTGGGCGGCATCGACGTCGGCCCAGCCTTCGACCTTGACCCACTTGCCCTTCTCGAGCGCCTTGTATTGCTCGAAGAAGTGCTTGATCTGGTCCTTCAGGTAAGCAGGCACGTCGTCGACCGACTTCAGGTTCGCCGTCATCGGGCAGATCTTGTCGTGCGGCACGGCGATCAGCTTCGCGTCGACGCCCGATTCATCGGTCATCTGCAGCATGCCGAGCGCGCGGGCACGCACGACCGAGCCTGCCAGCAGCGGGAACGGCGTGATTACCAGCACATCGACCGGATCGCCGTCGCCCGACAGCGTCTGCGGAATGAAGCCGTAGTTGGCCGGATAGCGCATGCCGGTACCGATGAAACGGTCGACGACGAGCAGGCCCAGCTCCTTGTCGGCTTCGTACTTCACCGGGTCGCTCTGCGCCGGGATTTCGATGATGACGTTGAAATCGTGCGGAAGGTCTTTGCCTGCGGGAACGTGATTGAAGCTCATGAGCGCTCTCTGAAGGGGATGGAAATCGGAAGGCGGCGAACGGCGCGCGGGCTGCGGATGCGGTGCGAACTGCGTGCGAACCGCGAACGCCAGGCCCTGAAGCCCTCTCGCCCCGAACGACGGGGCCGCGCACCGGACCGTACGGAATGCGCCATTATAGCCAATCGGCAGGTGGCATCCGCGGTCGGATCGGCGCGATAATCGTCTGGCGAGTCTCGCTTAGCGTCTCTACCGTTTTGTGTCTCCCCTTCGAACCCGCGCCGCCGCACGCCGGCCGCACGTCAACAAGGAGCATGCATGGAAGAAGCACGGCATTTCATCGGCGGCGAGTGGTGCGCCGCTTCCGGAGGCGAATCGATCGCCGTACTCGATCCTTCGGACGGCCAGCCGTTCACGCGCATCGCGCGCGGCACCGAGGCCGATATCGACACCGCCGTGCACGCGGCGCGCCGCGCGTTCGACGGAGCCTGGGGCGCGCTCGCCGCCGCCGAGCGCGGCCGTGTGCTGTACCGGCTGTCGCTGCTGGTGGCCGCGCGCCAGGAAGACCTCGCACAGCTCGAAGCGCGCGACACCGGCAAGCCGCTCAAGCAGGCGCGCGCCGACGCCGCCGCCCTCACCCGCTACTTCGAGTTCTACGCCGGCGCGGCCGACAAGCTGCACGGCGAGACCCTGCCCTACCAATCCGGCTACACGGTGCTGACGATTCGCGAGCCGCACGGCGTGACCGGCCACATCGTGCCGTGGAATTACCCGATGCAGATCTTCGGGCGCAGCGTCGGCGCGGCGCTCGCGACCGGCAATGCGTGCGTGGTCAAACCGGCCGAGGACGCGTGCCTTTCCGTACTGCGTGTCGCCGAACTCGCCGCCGAAGCCGGCCTGCCGGCCGGTGCGCTGAACATCGTCACCGGCTACGGCCACGAAGCGGGCGCCGCGCTCGCGCGCCATCCGGGCATCGATCACATCTCGTTCACTGGCTCGCCAGACACCGGCAAGCTCGTCACGCAGATGGCCGCCGAAAACCACGTCCCCGTCACGCTCGAACTCGGCGGCAAGTCGCCGCAAATCGTCTTCGCCGACGCCGATCTCGACGCCGCGCTGCCGGTGCTGATTTCCGCGATCGTGCAGAACGCCGGGCAAACCTGCTCGGCGGGCAGTCGCGTGCTGATCGAGCAGGCCATTTACGAGCCGCTGCTCGACCGGCTCAGCAGCGCCTTTCAGGCACTGCGCGTCGGGCCGTCGAAAGCCGACCTCGACTGCGGGCCGCTGATCAGCGCGAAACAGCAGCAGCGCGTGTGGGATTTCCTGTCGGACGCGCAACACGACGGCATCGCAATGGCTGCGCACGGCGAAGTGATTCCCGAAGCGCCTGAAAGCGGCTTCTACCAAGCCCCGACCTTGCTGCGCGATGTCCCCGCGAGCCACCGCCTCGCGCGCGACGAAGTGTTCGGCCCGGTGCTCGCCGCGATGTCGTTCCGCGACGAAGCCGAAGCGCTCGCGCTCGCGAACGGCACGCAGTTCGGACTCGTCGCCGGTATCTGGACACGCGATGGCGCGCGCCAGATGCGGCTCGCGCGACGCGTGCGCTCGGGCCAGGTATTCATCAACAACTATGGTGCGGGCGGCGGCGTCGAGTTGCCGTTCGGCGGCGTCAGGCATTCGGGGCATGGCCGCGAGAAAGGCTTCGAGGCGCTGTATGGCTTTACGGTGCTGAAGACGATCGCGATCCGCCACGGCTAGCGAAATCCGGCAGGGCTCGCTCGCGATCAGCGCGACCAGCGCGTTACATGCAGCAACGCATCGCTCTATCCATCACAAACAACGGAGACATCATGCGGTTGACAGGTAAAACGGCCATCGTCACGGGCGGCGGTTCGGGTTTCGGCGAAGGCATCGCGAAGACCTTTGCGCGCGAAGGCGCGAACGTCGTGGTCAACGACCTCAACGGGCCGGCCGCCGAACGCGTCGCGAGTGAGATCGCGATTTCGGGCGGAAAAGCGATCGCGGTGCCCGGCAACGTCGCGCATCGCGACGACTGGCGCACGCTGCGCGAAGCCGCGCTGGAAGACTTCGGCAGCGTGCAGATCGTCGTCAATAACGCGGGCACTACGCATCGCAACAAGCCGGTGCTCGAAGTGACCGAGGCCGAGTTCGACCGCGTCTATGCGGTGAACGTAAAGAGCATCTACTGGAGCGTGCAGGAGTTCGTGCCGTATTTCCGCGGGCAAGGCGGCGGCAGCTTCATCAATATCGCGTCGACGGCGGGCGTGCGGCCGCGGCCGGGGCTCGTCTGGTACAACGGCAGCAAGGGCGCGGTGATCGTCGCCAGCAAGTCGCTCGCCGTCGAACTCGGGCCGCAGCGGATTCGCGTGAACTGCGTGAATCCGGTAATCGGTGAGACCGCGCTGCTGTCCGAGTTCATGGGGGTCGAGGATACGCCGCAGAATCGGCAGAAGTTCCTCGCGGGGATACCGCTCGGGCGGTTTTCGACGCCGCAGGATATTGCGAATGCGGCGCTGTATCTGGCTTCGGATGAGGCGGAGTTCATTACCGGCGTGTGCCTCGAAGTGGATGGGGGGCGCTGCGTGTAGTGGTGGGTCTGACGCTGCGCACGCGCTGCGTGCGCAGTCAGTGTTTTCCCCCAATATCGATTCGTCGTGCAAATGACCTGGCGCGGATAGAATCGACCGGCGGTGGCATTTCAATTCCATAACAAGAGGAGACACAGTCATGGCTAGTCCTGCAGATCCGCTCCACCATCCCGGCGCTGGCGCGCCGCCTTCGACGTTCGAAGAGGCGACTTATCGCAAGGTTACCTGGCGGCTCGCGCCGCTGTTGATGCTGTGCTACATCGTTGCGTATCTGGACCGTGTGAACGTCGGTTTCGCGAAGCTGGGGATGAGCACGGATCTTGGCTTGAGCGATGCGGTGTACGGCTTCGGCGCGGGGATTTTCTTTATCGGCTATTTCATCTTCGAAGTGCCGAGCAACGTGATTCTGCACAAGGTCGGCGCGCGTGTCTGGATCGCGCGGATCATGGTTTCGTGGGGCGTGATATCGATGCTGACGATGTTCGTCACCACGCCGACGATGTTTTACGTGATGCGCTTTTTGCTCGGGCTTGCCGAGGCGGGGTTCTTTCCTGGGATTATTTTGTATCTCACCTACTGGTATCCGGCGCATCGGCGTGGGCGGATGACGACCTGGTTTATGACGGCGATTGCGCTGTCTGGGGTGATCGGCGGGCCGGTGTCTGGGTACATCCTGAAGAACTTCAATGGCGTGAACGGGTGGCACGGGTGGCAGTGGCTGTTTCTGCTCGAAGGGATACCTTCGGTGCTGGTTGGGATCATCGTGTTCGTGGTGCTCGACGATCGGATTTCGAGCGCCAGGTGGCTTACCCGGGAAGAGCAACAGTTGCTCGAGAGTCAGGTGTCGGCCGAGGAAGCGACCAAGCACGATATGCCGATTCGGCAGGTACTCACTAACGGACGGGTGTTGATGTTCAGCCTCACCTACTTCTCGTTTGTGATGGGGCTTTATGGGGTGAGTTTCTGGTTGCCGACGATCATCAAATCGACCGGCGTTACCGATGCGTTTTTGATCGGCTTGCTGTCGGCGGTGCCGTTTGCGGCGGCTGTCGTGGCGATGGTGTTCGTTGCGCGGAGTGCGGACCGGTCGAGGGAACGGCGGTGGCATATTGCGGTGCCGGCGTTTCTTGGTGCTGTGGGGCTCGTGCTTTCCGTCGTTTGGACGCATAACACCGTGCTTGCTATGACCGGATTGACGCTGGCTACGATGGGCATCCTCACTACCCTGCCGTTGTTCTGGAGTTTGCCTACGGCGATTCTTGCTGGAACCGGGGCGGCCGCGGGGATCGCGATGATTAATTCCATTGGGAACCTGGCGGGGTTCCTTAGTCCTTATGCTGTGGGGTGGTTGAAAGAGGTTACCGCGGCTAATGACTCAGGGATGTATATGCTCGCGGCGTTCATGGTGCTCGGCGGTTTGCTTGCTATTAGTGTGCCGGCGAGGATGGTTAATAGATGAAACAGACTCGCAGATGAGCAAAGCCCTGGCGGTCTTTCTGCGCCAGGGCTTTTTGTTGCCATGGGTACGAGCTTCCAACCATCGAATGGCCTGCCAGATCAGTCGTCATCGTCCCCGTGATGACGGTGCTCCCAGCCCCTGTGCCAGCCATGGTCATGGCGCCAGTGCCTGTCACGGTCGTCGTTGTACTGGTACCCGTAGCCGTAACCGTAGCCATAGGCCGGAGCAGGCACGTACGTCACGGGTGGCGCCTCGTAGACCACCGGAGGCGGCGCGACATAAACCGGCCCCGGCGCGCCAAGGTAAACACCAAGGTCGACATGAGCCAGCGCAGCGCTGGAAGCGCACGCAGCGCAAACGCCTGCAATCCACAAAATGAAGCTGCGCTTCATGTTTCTCTCCCTGTTCGCTGGCATCGGTTGTTGATGCGATTTAGCGATATCGATTGTATGTGTGGCTCTGGTTGGCAAATAAACGTGAAGTGTCAGTCTGGTAACCGTTTGTAAGGCCTCGTGCCCTCCAGTTCTCCGCGTGCTTACGAAGCACTCAGAGAATCGCCATAGACATGCACCCGCTCACCAACCTGAACGGTAGGCTGATTGTCGTAGTTGAAGTTTCGATAACTGCCATCCTGCATCCTGACTTGGACCTGGTAGGTGGCAGCTTTGCGTACCGCATGTTCGATGCCGTTACCGGCAAGGCCGCCGCCAACCGCACCCGCTATCGTCGCCAGAACACGGCCGCGACCTTGACCAACCTGATTGCCCAGCAGCCCGCCCGCCACCGCACCGCCTACCGCACCGAGTCCGGTGGTCGGCTGCTGCGTTTGGACCGCGTTGACCGCGACGACTTCACCTGCATCAGGGTCGACGGCAACGGGTCGAGATGGCGGCTGCGTGGCATCACGGTAACTATCGTCATGCGCGTATGTGGGCGCGGGCGACGACGCACTGCTGTGGTGGGGATGAACATGGGATTCGCTCACCGTGTTGGTCCGCGTGCCTTGTTGCTCCGCATACGGTTTAGCCGAGTCGAGCGGCGTGCTGGCCGGCTTCACCGCAACCGATGCAGTTTGCGACGGCGGCGGTGTTAGCGCTCGGGATGTCGGAAGCAGACCGGTCATTGCGGCAATGCCGGTGCCGCTGGCGAGAATCACAGCAACGGCAGCTCCGGCGACCAGAGGATGAATGCGGCTGCGCGCGGATGAATCGGAAGGCAGGTTGGTGGTCATTGCTGGCTCCGTGGTATGTGCCTGCAAGAACGCCGATGCCATCGAGTCGGTGGACCCGGCTATTGTGAGATGTGTAAGCAGTTGTAGTTCGCCGGGTCACCGCTGACATCCAGATCGACTTATAGAAAAAACAATGGCCGGTCTCCCGGCCATGATCGATTGGGCCCGCGAAAACTTCCGCGTCAATCCTTTTCCGCGCTCCGTCCCGACTGCGACTGCGCCGCTGGCATCCTCCGGTAAATGGTGTTCCGCGACACGCCAAGCGCACGCGCCGCCGCCGAAACGTTGCCGCCGTACCGCGCCAGCGTCATCGCGACGACTGATGCGGCGACATCCTGCAGCCGCGCGCCGTCGCGTACCGACGCTTCGCCTGTGGCAAGCGCGTCCGCATTCGCAACGTCGGCGACGGCCGATACGGCAGAGTCACCTTGACCTGCGCCGTCGTCGCCACAACCCGCACCACGAACATCCTCCAAAAAATCATCCGGCAAATGCGCCCACCGGATCACCCCATCCTCTTCCGCCATCGCCGCCGCAGTCCGCAGCAGATTAGCCAGTTGCCGGCAGTTACCCGGCCACGCATGCCGCCCGAACGCCGCCATCACATCAGCCGCAACGCTAAGCGCCTGTCGCCCCCCGCTTTCCACTGATTCCCACTGCAGCATCTTTTGAACGACGACCGCCAGATCGCTCCGCTCGCGCAACGCCGGCAACCGAACCGCAAGCCCGTTGATCCGATAGTAGAGATCCTCACGAAACTGATTCTGCGCAATCATCTCGCGCAAGTTGCGGTGTGTCGCGCAAATAACGGAGACATCGACAGGAACCGACCGCATCGCCCCAAGCGGCGTCACCATCCGCTCCTGCAAAACACGCAGCAACCGCACCTGCAACGAATACGGCATATCCCCAATCTCATCGAGAAACAGCGTGCCTCCATTCGCTTGCATCAGCCTGCCGATCGCCCCTTTACGCCGCGCGCCGGTAAACGCCCCCTCTTCATACCCGAACAGCTCGGATTCGATCAGCGACTCTGGAATTGAAGCGCAGTTGACCGCAATAAACGGCCCATCACGTCGCGGCGAATCGTTGTGAATCGCCTGCGCGAGCAACTCCTTGCCGGTACCGGTCTCGCCGGTGATCAGAATCGGAATATCCTTGCCGAGCACCTTGCGAACCTTCGCAATCAGTGCGGACACACGAGCATCACCGGTATCGAGATCGCTGAGCCGCGATAGTCCCGCAGCCGGTTGACGCGCATTCGCACACACCGGTCGCGGTGCCGCTGCACCCTGCACGTCAACCGCCCCGCGCTCCAGCCCAAACGACGCCCGCCTGAACTGCCCACGTGCGCAAACCACCGCACCGTTGTGCAGATTCAGCATCAGATGCGGCGCAACGCCATGCGTCAAACGGTCGATCAGTTGCCCATACGAGATCTGAAACAGCGACGACAGCGTATGCGCGCGCAACGCAGCTAGCGACAAGCCCAACTGAAATTGCGCACTCCGGTTCGCGGACAGAAAGCGACCATCATCGGTAAACGCAATGATCCCTTCCATCAGCGTGCCGAGAAACTCCGGCCGTCCGTGAAAAGACACTTGCAGCACGTCGCGAAACGCAGTCGAGAACAGATGGTTTTCAATCATCTGCACCGACATCTTCGCGAGCGCCATCGTGTGCTGGTGATAGCTGCGGTGGTCGCCCGTCACGTCGAGCACGCCGATCAGATCACCATACGGATCGAGAATCGGCACACTCGAACAGGTCAGGAAGCGGTTCGCCGCCAGATAGTGCTGATCGCCATGAACGACCATCGCACACCCCTCGGCGAGCGAGGTACCGATCGCGTTGGTCCCTTGACGATCCTCGGCCCAGTTCGCGCCAGGCCGCAGCGCCACTTTTTCCGCGCGATGCAGAAAGTCGTCGTCGCCGATCGAATGCAGGATCAACCCTTCGGCGTTGGTCAACACGATCATGCTTTGCGTATTGACGATCTGCTCGCGCAGCGTCTCCATGACCGGCATCGCATGCGCGCACAGCACCTGGTTCTGCTCGCGCTTCAGCGCGAGGCCCGTGTCGGACAGGATGTCGTAATCCGGCCGGAACGATGCGCGCAGGCCGAACGTCTCGGAGCGTTCGTGGGCTTTCTTGATCGCCGGTGCGGGCCAAGCTTTGGAGCGGTTAGCCGCCGCCACGCTGACCGGATGAACGTCTTCGCGCATTGTCTCCTCCTTGGTGCGCCCGGCTCGTGCCGGACGCTTTTGATGCGTGTCGACAGAATACTCCGTTTGCCAGTCCGCCCGACGCCCGCCGTGACCCCGCGCGGGCCCGCATCGTTGATCTGCATCAGCGTCGGCCGAATCTGCGGCGATTCTGAACAACCGCTGCCCGCGCATCTGTTCCGAAACGGAACACTTCCGCTTTATAGCCCAGCCCGATCCCTGAAATTTCGCATGTCGATGCATTGGTATGGTTCCTGCCTGATGTGGTCCCGCGCAGTCACCCGATCACCATCACAAAACGGAGACAAGTGATGAATCCATTTGACCTGAAAGCTCTTGGCATCGACATCGAGTATCCCTATCGCCAGCGTTATGAAAACTACATCGGCGGCAAGTGGGTGCCACCGGTCGGCGGCGACTATTTCGACAACGTGTCGCCGATCAACGGGCAGCCGTTTTGCCGCGTGCCTCGCTCGGCCGCCGCGGACATCGACCTCGCGATCGACGCCGCGCACGCGGCGCGCCGCAAATGGGCGAAGACGTCGGTGACGGAGCGCGCGAACCTGCTGCTCGCGGTGGCCGAGCGCATGGAAAAGAACCTGAAGCTGCTCGCGGTCGCGGAGACAATCGATAACGGCAAGCCGCTGCGCGAAACCATGGCCGCGGACCTGCCGCTCGCCGTCGATCATTTCCGCTATTTCGCGGGCTGCATCCGCGCGCAGGAAGGCGGCATCTCCGAGATCGACGACAACACGGTCGCTTATCACTTTCACGAGCCGGCTGGCGTGGTGGGCCAGATCATCCCGTGGAATTTCCCGCTGCTGATGGCCGCATGGAAGCTCGCGCCCGCCCTCGCGGCCGGCTGCTGCATCGTGATGAAACCCGCCGAGCAGACGCCGGCTTCGGTACTCGTGCTGATCGAACTGATCGGCGATCTATTGCCTGCCGGGGTCATCAATATCGTCAACGGCTTCGGCAGGGAAGCGGGCGAAGCGCTCGCCACCAGCAAGCGCATCGCGAAGATCGCGTTCACCGGCTCGACGCCGGTCGGCAGGCGCATCCTGCACGCAGCCGCGGACAACCTGATTCCGTCGACGGTCGAACTCGGCGGCAAGAGCCCGAACATCTTCTTCGCCGACGTGCTCGATCGCGACGACGCATTCCTCGACAAGGCGCTCGAAGGTCTCGCGATGTTCGCGTTGAATCAGGGCGAGGTTTGCACGTGCCCATCGCGCGTGCTGGTTCAGGAGTCGATTTACGAGCGCTTCATCGAGAAAGCGATCGCCCGTGTGGAACGCATCAAGGCCGGCCATCCGCTGAACCTCGAAACGATGATCGGCGCGCAGGCATCACAGCAGCAGCTCGACAAGATCCTGTCGTATATCGACATCGGCCGGGACGAAGGGGCGCGGTGCCTCGTCGGTGGCGAGCGCGCCACGCCCGGCGCCGGTCTCGGCGAGGGCTTCTACGTGAAGCCGACGATGCTGTTCGGCAACAACGATATGCGCGTGTTCCAGGAGGAAATCTTCGGGCCGGTCGCTTCGGTGATGACGTTCAAGGACGAACAGCAAGCGATCGAACTCGCGAACGACACATACTATGGCCTGGGCGCGGGCGTATGGACGCGCGATGGGACGCGCGCTTACAAGATGGGACGCGAGATCGAGGCGGGACGCGTGTGGACCAACTGCTATCACCTGTATCCGGCGCACGCGGCATTCGGTGGCTATAAGCAGTCGGGGATCGGGCGCGAAACGCACAAGATGGCGTTGTCGAATTATCAGCAGACGAAGTGTCTGCTGGTCAGCTATCAGGCGGAGGCGCTTGGGTTCTTCTGAGCGAAGGGCGCGCGTCGTTCACTGACGACGCGCGCTCTACCCCCGCGTGCCCCACACGTTGGGTAGGCGCGGGGGCAAGCAATTGCGCTGGCAGCCCACCCGCCGCTCAGATCACGCCTTGTGCCAGCATTGCGTCGGCGACCCTCACAAAGCCGGCGATATTCGCTGCGTTCACATAGCTGACCGAACCGTCGTCGCGGCGGCCATGTCGCAGGCAGACTTCGTGAATGCTGCGCATGATGTCGTGCAGACGTGCGTCGACTTCTTCGCGCGGCCAGGAGATGCGCATAGCGTTCTGACTCATTTCCAGACCCGACGTGGCGACACCGCCGGCGTTGCTGGCCTTGCCAGGGGGCGTACAGAACGCCGTTGCTTTCGAAGCACCTGGCCGCGTCGTTGGTCGACGGCATGTTGGCGCCTTCGGCGACGCAAAGCACGCCGTTTTTGATCAGCGTTGCGGCGTCCTCGGCATTCAGTTCGTTTTGCGTGGCGCAATGAATTCAATTGTAGGAATCGGGTCGCTGGTCCTGCGATGTTGATCGTCATGAAGAGTCCTTCGCCCGACGAATCAAATTTATTGCTTAATCACGCTAAAAATTCATCCAATTCCGATCGCCGCGGGTCATCTCCGTCCCGATACTTGTCGTTCGCACATAACAAGGAACGACGATGACGAACGGCAACGGCCGGCCAATGATCCGGCTCGCAGGCAACAGCACGGGCTGCAGCGCGATTCTGACTGCATCGTGAGCGTGCCAATTGCGAGAACTTGCTCACCCCCGTGAACGCATCCTGGGTCTTTCCTCTGACGCACTACCCACATGGGGCAATGCGCCTTTGCTGGTGCCGCTCCGTCTGCGCGGCGCCGAAACCCTGGGCAAGCTTTATCGATACACGCTCGATGTCGCGACGATCGAAAGTCCGACGCTCGGAGTGTGGCAAGCACAGGCACTCGTCGTGCCTGATCGCCTGATCGGCAAGGTCATCGACATTTCGATCGCTTTCGACGGCAACGGATTGTTCGGTCGTCATGGGTTGGTACGCGGCGACGTGGCACACGCGAGCGCCGGCCGCCGCACGATGTCGGGCCTCATCACAGGCATCAAACAGATGGGTGCCGATGAACGGCGCGGCTATTACCGCCTCGTCGTCCGTCCCTGGCTGTGGCTGGCCACGAAGAACTGCGACAGCAGGATCTTCCAGGACGCCAGCGTGGTGGACATCACTGACCGGGTACTCAAGGAGCGATATCACTTTCCGGTCGTGATGGAACTCGGCGCGCCCGGCCTGCGCAACGGCTACCCGAAGCGGGACTATGTCCGGCAGATGTGGGAATCCGACTTCGATTTCCTCACGCGGATCTGGAGAGAATGGGGAATCTACTACCTGTTCGACGGAATGACGCTGGTACTGTGCGATTCGCCCGGCTCGCACAAACGACACGACGACGCATACGACACGCTGCGCTACCATGCGCCCGACAGCAGGCACGTCGACGAGGAGCACGTTCACAAGCTCGAGGTGTCGCATCAAATCACGACAGGCAAGGTCAGCCTGATCGATTACGACTACACGCGCCCCGGCGCGCGCTTCGAGGGCGAGTACGAGAGCCACAGTGAGCAGGCCCACGACAACATCGAGCAATACGGTTGGGGCGACTATTCGCAGCCGCTTGCGGGTGCGACGGGACTGTCAGGTGAGCGGAGCGACTTCCGCGATGAAGCCGGCCACCTTGCGAGCGTGCGTGTCGATGCAATGCGCGGTCATCGCCTGCGGCTGAAGGGTCAAGGGAATCTGCGCGGCCTGACAACCGGGAAAACATTCTGGCTCGACAACCATCCGCAGCGGGAAGTCAACGCCGAGTACCTGGTCGTATCGACGACCCTCGATATCCGTAATGCACCGCAGAACACGCAGTCACCCGGCGCGGACACGAACGATGCGCTGCACCAGTGCGCGACCGACTTCGTGCTCCAACCCGCCAATACGTTCTTCAAAAACCGTCCGAAGAAAAAGCCGCGTTGCGCGGCGGAAACGGCAATCGTGGTCGGCCCCGAGGATCAGCCGATATGGGTCGATGGATATGCACGCGTGAAGGTGCGCTTTGCGTGGGCGCGGCTTGCCCCGAAGAACGACAGCGCCAGTTGCTGGGTGCGGGTGTCGTCGCCGTGGCAAGGCAACGGCTTCGGTGCGATCTATCCGCCGCGCATCGGTCAGGAGGTCACGGTCAGTTATCACGAAGGCGACCCGGACAAGCCTTACGTGTCGGACCGGATGGTCAACGGCCAGAATCAGCCGCCCTGGAGGCTGCCCGACAACCAGGCGCTCTCGGGCATCCTTAGCAGCGAGCTCAAGGCCGGCTGCGCGAGCCAGACCAATCACGTCGTACTGGATGACACGCCGGGCCAACTGCAGGCACAGATCGCCAGCGACCACGCACAGTCGCGCCTCGTGCTGGGCTACAACACGCATGTCGTGCGCGACGCAGGCCGGCAGCAGGCACGCGGTGAAGGCTGGGAACTGGCGACGAACGCATGGGGTGTCGCGCGAGCCAACCGAGGCATGCTGATCACCACCGAGGCACGTCACGGCGCTAGCACGCCGGCAAAGGATGCCGGTGAGACCGTGGCGCGCCTCACTCAGGCGCGCGACACCCACGAGAACCTCGCGAGTCTCGCGCGGCGGTACGAGGCACAGGAACAGCAGACCAGTCAAAGCGAGGTCGCGCAGGCCATCAAGGCGCAGAACGACGCGATTCGCGGCAAGGCAAGCGCGGAGCTTCCCTTTCCGCAACTGACCCAGCCCGACCTGGTGCTGGGCAGCGCGGCGGGTCTCGGTCTCACGGCAGCGCAAAGCACGCACGTGGCGAGTGCCGAACACATCGCGCTCAGCGCGGGCGGACACGTCAGCGTCGCGGCGGTGAAATCGCTGCTGGCGTCGGCGGTCAACGGCGTGCGGGTGTTTGCGCAACATCTCGGCATCCGGCTCAAGGCCGCATCGGGCAAGGTGCAGATCGACGCGCAAAACGACGACGTCGAGATCATCGCGCAACGTGTCGTCAGTATCATCAGTAGAACCGATTCGATCAATCTGATGGCCAGCAAGGAAATCGTCTTGCATGCTGGTAATACGAAAGTAGTCATCAATTCGGACGGGTACAAGGTCTATACGGGTGGCGAGCATCGGGTCCATGCGAGCGGTCATCGGACCGACGGGCCAGCGGCACGGCCTGTCAGTCTGCCCGTCACGCCAGATGATCCCGGCAGACTGGCGGCGCATCATGTTCTGATCGAACACGATTCCGGCTTTGCGCTGCCGAGTCAGCCATATCGGATCACGCTCGACGATGGTCAACTGATTCAGGGTGTGACCAACGCGCTTGGCGAAACGAGTCTCGTCACCAGCAACATGCTTGCGTTCGCGACGGTCGAACTGCTTGCCGCGAGCGAGCCGGATAAAGTGATTGCGGTTAGCAGAGGCGCAGTGATCAGGGCGGCGAACGAGTCATTCGCTGGCGCTGTACCCAATGCCGAGAAACGCAGTGCCACGGTCGCAGGAAAGGCCGTGGCCTCTCCGAACGAGAGCGCGACGACGGAAGATAAACGACCCGAATTCGTCTCGTGCGATCCGATGAACTTCGGGCTGCGGTTTTATCACTTCGTCAATGGTGCGGCCGAGGGTGACACGCCCGCCGATATGTCGATGCGCAAGGGTGTCGAGTACCCGGTGACCAAGGCTTATGCGGCTGCGATCAAGGCTGCGTTGCAGGGGATCGATTGGGGCGGGGTGGCGTGGCCGTTGACTGCCGATTCGATAAGAATGATTCAAAACGCGGTCATGCCGAAATTGGAAGACGCGCTTGGTGCCGGGCCCTTTGGATTGCCACGACGCGATGCCGCTAGTCCGGAAACTAGTGATGGCATGCCACAGATCGTGATAGTCGATCCAGAGCGGACAACGCAGTACAACCTGCGACAGGACGTCAGTGCCGCATTCATCGGGAAGTACTGGCTTATCGCCGTCAACGAGAGCGAGATCGCGCACATCGTCGAACTCAAGCACCAGCCGACCTTGCTGGATAACCGCCTCAAGGCATTTGCCGACACGCTGTATCACGAGTCTCGCCACTGCCAACAGTACTTCTGGATGTTTTCTTTGCTTCAGCACTTTCCAGACGACTACAAAGACCTGCCGAATGTCCAGAGGTTGTATTGGTCGACGATGCTAAAAGAAGCCTATACAGCGGCTGGGAACACGCCACTACCTGACGATCACCGCGTTCACATCGGTCTGCACAGGATGCTTGTCTTCCACTACTACTGGCTGATCTCTTACATGCAGGACATGCCCGGTCGGGAGTATCTCAGCCGAGATCTCCCGCTTGCCGAAAGGAAGGTATGTGACCTGCTGAACGTATCTCCTGAAACAGCACAAAAAATGGTGCAATTCGAAACCGGCTATAGGAGCCAACTTCATGAAGAAGATGCCTATGCCTGCGCGGAAGTGGTCCAGGCCTACTGGCAAAATCCTCGTGATCCTCTCGTTCGCAATCCCGGTACATGCACAGCTCAGTACACCGACGCCCTCAGGATCGTCGGGGCCAGGAGTTGAGATGAGACCGACTGTGACCGACGCCCAGCGCGATATGGCATTCAGCATTTTGACCACTGCAATAGCGATCCTGCGGGACGACCAGCCATTCGATCCCGCTCATACGATTTTCGGCCGCGTTCTTGCGGCTGACCCTCTGCGCGGCAAAGGAGGTGGGACGGAGTATTCCTTCGTGAATCCGGCTTTCCCGCGGACGCAAATCATTCTCTATGTGGTACCCGATCCGCTTGCTCCCTCCGCCGACCGCACGAAAGTCAAGCAAGTCGTGACCCACTTCACGATTCGCTTCAGTCCACTATTGACCGACATTAACCGCTCGACGCTGGAAGATCTCCTGCAGCTCGATATCGGTTACTGGATCGACGGCAATGGCGAGCGACGGCCCGGCAATGATATGGGCACGGCTCCGCCGCAGATTCGGCTGCATAGCTATCGCTATCGTGCTTCGAATCTGCCAACGAGCCGATTTCCGGTGGACGTCGAATTTGCTTTCGGCGACCCAGACCCAAAGGACCCGGCGCCGGACGCACACAAAACGCCGGTCCTAATGGACGTTCTACTGAATCGTGACTATTCCGCGCTGAAACCGCGACGCCGTGAACAAAGCCCGTCTTGAGTGACCTGTTGAACGTCTCTGCGCAAACAGCACAAAAAATGGCGAAATTTGAAACCGGCTATAGGAGCCAACTTCATGAAGAAGACGCCTACGCTTGCGCGGAAGTGGTTCAGGCCTACTGGCGCAATCCTGGTGATCCTCTCGTTCGCAATCCCGGTACATGCACAGCCCAGTACG
>NZ_JBFPKO010000250.1:0-243 GCF_040948765.1 Paraburkholderia sp. BR10923
TTAGTCGAACGCTCTGGAAAGTGCGGCCATAGCAGGTGATAGCCCTGTAGACGAAAACAGCGGGAAAGAACTGGGTGTACGAGAAGTAGGGCGGGACACGTGAAATCCTGTCTGAAGATGGGGGGACGGATCGCGGAAGGTTGTCCGGGTGTTGGAAGTCCCGGTCGCTGCATTGGAGAGGGTGCCTTGGCAAATCCGGGCACAGGACTCAAGGGTGTGGCGCGAGCTTCTTCGGAAGCGAAG
>NZ_JBFPKO010000251.1:0-240 GCF_040948765.1 Paraburkholderia sp. BR10923
AGCTGGCGAGCACTTTTTGCCTGCTGGCGGGTTGGTTTGTCGTTGTTCTGGCTTCTTTGGCCTTTCCTTGTTGTGTTATCGGTCTATTAGCGTTGCCCCTGTGCGGGGCGGCACCTACTTTCTTTGCAGCAGCAAAGTAATGGGCGTATTCTCTGAGTTGAGTTGATCGGGTATGAATCGGCTAAGGTCCTGATTTCACAAGGGTTTGATACAATTTCTCCGCTCAACTTCGTCCAACCC
>NZ_JBFPKO010000252.1:0-239 GCF_040948765.1 Paraburkholderia sp. BR10923
GCACCCATGCATGTGCGCACAGGTGCGCGGCCACCTCGCCCGGCTCGATGCGAAAGCCCCGGATCTTGACCTGCTCGTCGATGCGCCCCAGAAACTCCAGATTGCCATCCGGCAGGTACCGCGCCAGATCCCCCGTGCGATACAGCCGATCGCCCTCCACAAAGGGACTGGCGATGAACCGCTCGGCTGTCAGCTCGGGGCGGTTCAGATAGCCCCGCGCGACCCCCGCCCCGCCAATG
>NZ_JBFPKO010000253.1:0-234 GCF_040948765.1 Paraburkholderia sp. BR10923
CTCGCGCGCCACCACCACCGCCTCGCGCACCCATGCATGTGCGCACAGGTGCGCGGCCACCTCGCCCGGCTCGATGCGAAAGCCCCGGATCTTGACCTGCTCGTCGGTGCGCCCCAGAAACTACAGATTGACATCCGGCAGGTACCGCGCCAGGTCCCCCGTGCGATAAATCCGAGCGCCCGGCTGCGCACTGAACGGATCGGCCATGAACCGCTGCGCGCTCAGTTCCGGACG
>NZ_JBFPKO010000254.1:0-231 GCF_040948765.1 Paraburkholderia sp. BR10923
TCACCGTGGAGCGGCATGTCCGTGGCAAGTGGGTGAGCAGACACTGCGAAACACGGATTCAGGCCGCGGTGCCTGCGCACGTCATCGACAAGGGCATTCCGACTGCGGGACAGCTGGCGTCAGTGCTGGTTGCCAAGGACGCTGACCACCTTCCCCTGTATCGTCAGGAGCAGATCTTTGCGCGAGCGGGCGTCGCGATACCGCGCTCGACATTGGGCGCATGGGTCGGTA
>NZ_JBFPKO010000255.1:0-230 GCF_040948765.1 Paraburkholderia sp. BR10923
GCTCGATGCCGGGCAATCCGTACGATGGACATACGCTGGAAGAAGCGCTGGAGCAGGCAGCGATTCTCAGCGATGTCAAACCTGAAATCGCGATCGTCGACCGTGGTTACCGGGGCGCTGAGCCAGACGGGGGGAAGGTCTACCATCCCGGCCTGCGACGCGGCATCACGCGCACGTTGCGCGCCATGATCCGGCGGCGCAGCGCGATTGAACCAGCGATCGGTCATATG
>NZ_JBFPKO010000256.1:0-228 GCF_040948765.1 Paraburkholderia sp. BR10923
TTGCGGGGCAGGCTGGACCGCGCGGCGTGGCGACGCAGCCTCGATCAGCTGTATGCGCGCCACGAGGCGCTGCGCAGCGTCTTCGTTGATGCGGAGGAGGGCCCCCGGGTTGAGATCCTGCCGCCCGGCACGGGCCTGCCCGTGCTGGAGCACGACCTGCGGGAGCGGCCGGATGCGGCGGCGGCGCTTGTGGCGCTGTGCGCCGAAGAGGCGTGCATGCCTTTTGAT
>NZ_JBFPKO010000257.1:0-226 GCF_040948765.1 Paraburkholderia sp. BR10923
TGGTGCGGATGCGCGGCGCCGAACACGGAGATTACCCGACCCAGTGCCGTATCAAAGCCTGCCCGCATGTCCAGCGGGTCAACTGCCAGCCACACCTGGTCAATGCGGATCATGCGAGCCACTCGCGCAGCCACGCGGCGCATTGCGCTGCCTCCGAGGTTGGCGCGCTAACCGTGATCGACTGGTCCGCGCGACGCACCGCGACGCGACTGTCAGTTGTCCGCGT
>NZ_JBFPKO010000258.1:0-226 GCF_040948765.1 Paraburkholderia sp. BR10923
CTGGCACGCGACCTGAAGGTCGACAGCGTGACGATGGGTGACACGGTGGTGAACAACGACGGCCTGACCATCAAGAACGGCCCGAGCATCACCACGGGCGGCATCGACGCGGGTGGCAGGAAGATCATCAACGTGGCGGCTGGTGTGGACGCTGGCGACGCGGTGAACAAGGAGCAGCTCGACGAGGTCGGCAAGACGGCCAGCGCAGGCTGGAACGTGAGCGCGC
>NZ_JBFPKO010000259.1:0-222 GCF_040948765.1 Paraburkholderia sp. BR10923
ACCGCCGTGGTCAACCCAGCGCGGTCATCCTCGATGGCCGTACGCTGCAGTCGACGTGCGAAAGCGGCGCACGCGCAGGCTACGACGGATACAAACGCAAGAAAGGCAGCAAGGTACATATGGCGGTGGACACGTTGGGACAACTGCTCGCGGTGCATGTGACGCCGGCCAACGAGCAGGAGCGCGCGCAGGTTGGAGAACTGGCGCGTCAGGTTCAGCAGG